>NZ_JBEOWJ010000017.1:0-196260 GCF_040295965.1 Streptosporangium sp. NPDC002544
CGGCCTGAACGACCAAGGAGATACGACGTCAGCGAGCAACCACCCCGATTTTCAGGCCCGAACGGCCTCCTCCGCCAGGGGAGATTGGAGACTAAGGACAACGTTCAGGAGGTCTCAATGGGTGCCGTGGTGCTGTACAAGAGCATGTCGTTGGACGGCTTCGTCGCCGGTCCGGACATCGGTGCGGAGCATCCCATGGGTAAGGGCGGCATGCGGCTGCACGAGTGGATGTTCACCGACCAGCCCGACCCGCGAGACAAGGAGGTCCTCGCTACGATGTCCGCTTCGGTCGGCGCGGTCGTGGTCGGCAGGCGCACGTTCGACGTCGGCCTGCCGCACTGGCAGGACACCCCTTATCCGGCACCGACCGTCGTGCTCACCCACGAGATCCGCGACGAACTCGTCATGAAGAGCGCGACGTTCACCTTCATCGCCGACGGCATAGAGGCTGCCCTGAAAGCCGCGCAGGACGCGGCCGGCGACAAGGACGTGATCGTGATGGGTGCCCAGACAGGACGGCAGTTCCTGCGTGGCGGACTGCTGGATGAGTTGCTGATCAACCTGGTGCCGGTCGTGCTGGGCTCTGGAAGCCGGCTGCTGGAAGACATTGGCCACATCGAGTTGATGCGCACGCAGGTGGTCGCCTCGGACGCGGTCACGCACCTGCGGTTCCGGGTCGTGAAGTAACGGCCTACGGCACGGAGTATGCGGGAGCGGACACTCGGCCGACGCCCCCCGAAGTGCAAAGTAAGTCCGAACAAGATCGGCGGTCGCTGTTCGGGCCTACTTTGCAACCCGCAGGTCGGCGCACTCAGCCCTGCAAGGTTCGGTCGGAACAGACAGCGGCCTAGGTTCTGTCCGGCGGATCATGTGACCGTCTTGTCTTGAGGTCATTATTCCGGTCGTGGGGCGGGGCGATCTGACACATGACGAGTGGGCGCGACTTGCGCCGCATCTGCCGAAGTCCGGGCGCCGGGGTGGTCGTTGGAGCGACCACCGCAAGGTGGTCAACGGGATTCTGTTCCGGATCCGCACGGGCATCCCGTGGCGGGATCTGCCGGAGCGGTTCGGGAGATGGAAGACCGTCTATGAGCGCCACCGTCGGTGGTTCGCGGACGGCACCTGGGACAGGATCCTCCGGGCGGTCCAAGCCGATGCCGATGCCCAGGGGCGGGTGGACTGGGGCATGGTGAGCGTCGACTCCACCTTGTGCCGGGCCCACCAGCATGCGGCCGGGGCGCCGCGCAGAGCACCGCGGCTCCCGAAGAGGAGATCGACACCTCGGCAGCACCGCTCCGACGAAGGACTCGGACGCTCCCGGGGTGGCCTGACCTGCAAGATCCACCTTGCCGGGGAGGGCGGTTGTCGGCCGCTGGCCCTGCTGGTCACGCCTGGCCAGTGGGGCGACAGCCCGCAGCTGATCCCAGTGCTTGAACGCATCCGGGTCAAGCGGCCGGGCGGTGGCCATCCGCGCACGCGCCCCGATCACCTGGGTGGCGATAAGGCTTACAGCTCCCGCCGCAACCGTCGCTACCTGCGCAGACGGCAGATTAAGCACACCATCCCCGAGCCGAGGGATCAGCGGGCCAACCGCCGACGCCGGGGCAGCCGAGGCGGACGGCCCGTCGGTTTCGACAAGGAGTTGTACAAGCGCCGGAACGAAGTCGAGCGCACGATCAACCGGCTCAAACATTCGAGGGCCGTGGCCACGCGGTATGACAAACGTGCGTACGTCTTCCATGGCACCGTCACCGTGGCCTCGATCCGCCTCTGGCTCAAGCTATGATCAGCCCGCTTCTAGAGCGGCTGCCCGCCGCGTCAGGTCTGCTGCGATGTCGTCCCAGTCCGGTCCGTGCAACCACAGGTTCTCGGCGGCCTCTCGCATCAGCGCCGGCTCGTCCGGTCGCTGCAAAAGCACCAGCCGATAGGACAAGTTGCGGACCCAGACCGGCAGGTGGCCGTCGACCGCGTGCGGGCAGAGCTCACGCAGCATGGCCAGGATCGAATCCGCGTCAGCAAAGGTCAACTCCTCGAGGAAGTAGTGCTCCTGATGGTCGAGGTCGCACTCTGGCGTAGGTCGGTACTCGTCTCCGTAGAGACACCGGGCGTGCTCCGTCAGAGTGCTGTGCATGTTCTGGAGCGTACGACGCCTTGATCCGCCGGACAGAACCTAGGCCCGCCGATTCGGCGGGCTTCGTCTCGGGTTAAGGCTGATCGCCGTGCTCATTCGCGTTCCACCTGGCAGCGGTCCGCTTGCTCGTCCAAGATATTGAACCGCGCCGGGATTGCTGGAGGCTTTGATGTGCCCCGAGTTCGGTGGAGTCGGCTTGGTTGACTCTCATGCCAGCTGGGCGTTCGGGTAAAGCATCTCGTACTCGATGGGGGTGACCATCCCCAGGGCACTGTGTCGCCGCTGCCGATATCGGGGCGCCGCTCGCCGCCCGGTGCCCCGATACGGCGTCTTGGTGCGGCAGACATCGGCCGCCAAAAGCGCGGTATCGGAGCGAACCCCCACCACGTAGGCGATGTTCCGCTCGGTCAAGGCCAGCCGGAAGGCCCCGTCTTGGCCGTACCCTTCATCGGCGACCACCAGCGGCGCATCCAGCCCCCAACATGCCGGCTCATCCGGCATGTCCACGGCCAGCCGCCATTTGGGCACATGCGCCACCTCCTCAGGGATCCGAGCCCGGCGGCGGCGCGCCGTCACCGCTTCGGCGTCCGGCACCCGCGGTGAGGACGGATCCCAGCCCTCGGGAACGAACAGCCGCCGACTCACCGGACAGGAGGCGGCGTCGGTGACCAGATGCACGCTGGGGGCGACCTGGCAGTTGGCCCTCTTGCCCAGAGCCCCGCAGTACTGCGCGGCCACGCCCGGCGACTCCTGGCCGTCCTTGGGAAAGGACACATCATCGATCACCCATGCCACCGGGTCGATCGCCGCCTCCATCCGCCAGGCCGGCTCGGCCAGCACCAGCTGATGCGACCAGGGGGCGTCGGTGAGGAACTGCTGCAGCCCTTGGCGGTCCACGCCCAGCCGGGCCGCCATCGGCTCCATCGATTTGCGGGCCCCGTCGGTCAGCAGGCCCCGCACATACCGTTCGCCCCACCGCCGCTGATCAGCGCGGGCAAAACCGGAGAACACCTCAGCGGCGAACGTCTCCAACCGCTCCTGCACGGCGTCCAGTTCTTGAGGGGACATCTTCCCTCACCCCCAAAGCAGGTGACATACCGTCCCCTACCCGAGGTAACCAAGTCCTAGTAGGGCTGAAGCGGCGATGGCCTTACTGGGTCAGCGGGTCGGCCACAACTTCACGCTCTTGTCGGCGCTGCCGGTGGCGAGGGTTTCGCCGTCCGGGCTGAACGCCACCGAGGAGACATTGCCGGTGTGGCTGGTGAGGGTGGCGACGATGTTGCGGCCGGCCACGTCCCACAACTTCACGCTCTTGTCGAGGCTGCCACTGGCGAGGGTTTTGCCGTCCGGGCTGAACGCCACCGAGAAGACCACGCCGGTGTGGCCGGTGAGGCCGGTGAGGATGGCGACGATGTTGCGGCCGGCCACGTCCCACAACTTCACGCTCTTGTCGAAGCTGCCGGTGGCGAGGGTTTTGCCGTCCGGGCTGAACGCCACCGAGAAGACCTCGCCGGTGTGGCCGGTGAGGGTGGCGATGGTGTTGTGGCCGGCCACGTCCCACAACTTCACGCTCTTGTCGAGGCTGCCGGTGGCGAGGGTTTTGCCGTCCGGGCTGAACGCCACCGAGGTGACCTCGTCGGTGTGGCCGGTGAGGGTGGCGATGGTGTTGTGGCCGGCCACGTCCCACAACTTCACGCTCTTGTCGTTGCTGCCGGTGGCGAGGGTTTTGCCGTCCGGGCTGAAGGCCACCGAGGTGACCCAATGGGTGTGGCCGGTGAGGGTGGTGCTCGGTGCGAGATTGATGGTGCTCGGTGTGGGGTCGGTGGTGCTCGGTGCGAGGTTGGTGGTGCTCGGCGTGGGTTTGGTGGCGTTTGGTGTGGGGTCGGGGGTGCAGGCGACCATGGTCGGTACGCCGACCGCGGCCAGAGCGCCGAGCCCGCCCAGGAGTAGGGTGCGGCGAGATAGTGAGCGGCGCTGCCGCGGAGAGATCGTATTCACACCCCTAGGTGTAGAAGATCACGCTTGAGATTGACTTGAGGGCTTCTGCAATCACCTTCTGCCCGCCCAGGTCGAGCGGCTCGCCGGAGGTGAATGGTTCCGGAGTGCGGCCGCGGTCGGGAGGCGCGCCAGGCCCGGTCGCCGACCCGAGCGGAAACTATCCGTTTTGCCCCGATTTCGCCGGGGTCAACTTGTGGGAATCCCCATTCCCGTGAGTTACCGGACACCGGGCAAAACGGGAATCCTCGCCCTCCGCCGAACCCGGGGCCGTCCTGCTCTGGAGACGCCGCCCCGCCCTCGGGACGCGTCGGCGACCCCGATTCGGGCCGCAGATCCGCGGGCAGGCCGACGACGCCGGTGAAGTCCGCGCCGACAAGGTACGCGCCGGCGCCGTCCAGCTCGGCGCCGCCATGGCCGCCGCCTGTAGGGGTCCCGGTAGTAATGAAGAAATTTCCAACGGATATGCCCCTGACCTGTGCCGAAGTGGAGACCCGGGCAAGGTCAGCGGCATCTTCGGCTCGGCCCGCCGTATCTACCAACCGGCACACCAGTCCTGCGGCGCCCTCACATCGGAGCAGGTCAGGGGCACATCCGTTGGATCTCCGCGATTACTACCGGGACCCCGACCCCCGTCGCGCAGGTGCTCGCGAGAATCCTTGGGTCGCGGACATTTTCAGCCCGCGAAAATTCCAAACGCGCGGAAAATTCTCCGCGCATGCTGACGGGGTATCAGCCACGGTTGCTAGCAAGGGGGATACCCGCATGCCCAAGGCCCGGAAGAAGTACTACGAGGCGATTCCCGTCAGCCAGCTGAAGGTCGACACCAAGCTCGACGCGCAGCGCATGTTCCAGCCCAAGTGGGCGAAGAAGCTGGAGAGTATTTGGGACCCCGAGGTGCTGCTGCCGGCGATCGTCTCGCGTCGCGCGGACGGTGACTTCCTGCTCGACGGGCAGCACTCCACTGGCGTCGCCCTGAACAAGGAGGGCGCGGACTTCGAGCGCGACTGCCTCGTGTTCGAGGGGCTCACCAGGCAGCAGGAGGCCAAGCTCTTCCTGGCCGCCAACCGCGACCGACGCGCGGTCAAGCCGTACGAGAACTTCACGGTAGCGGTGACCGCTGGGGAGGCTGAGGCGGTACAGATCAACGAAGCCGTCCGGAGTTGTGGCCTGCACGTGTCGGGCGGCACGTCAAAGGAAGGCATCTCGGCGATCCAGGCCCTCAAGGTCGTGCACGGGATGCGCGAGGCGCAGGACGGCCTCCTCCCCAAGACGCTGACCACGGTCCTGGGCGCCTGGGGCCATGACCCGACGTCGTGGGACGGCATGATGCTCCGCGCTGTCGCCATCGTCATCAACAAGAACTGGGACACCATCAACCTGGACGCGCTCTCCCTGACCCTCAAGCAGGAGCCGGTCGGGAAGTGGAAGGACGCAGCGATCCGCGACACGGTCAGCGGCGGCGGTTCGCAGTCCCGTTCGATCCCCCTCGCGAACAACATCGCGTACGAGTACACGGTCGCGTTCGGCGAGAAGCACGGGCCGGCCTACGGCCTGCCGAAGCGGAAGCCGGGGAAGGCAACGGCCGCGGCAGCGTAGGACGCGGCATCCACCAGCAGGGGCTACCGCCGACGCCCGCGGTATCCCCCTGCTGCGTTGGCAGCCTCGCCTGCTCCGACTGCCAGGGGTCCTAGTAGTAATCGCGGAGATCCAACGGATGTGCCCCTGACCTGCTCCGATGTGAGGGCGCCGCAGGACTGGTGTGCCGGTTGGTAGATACGGCGGGCCGAGCCGAAGATGCCGCTGACCTTGCCCGGGTCTCCACTTCGGCACAGGTCAGGGGCATATCCGTTGGAAATTTCTTCATTACTACCGGGACCCCTACTAACGCGGTCGGCGCGATGACCCGGATCGAGCAACGGCCGCCGGACCGGGGCAGCCGCAGACTCGGGAAGACCCATTCCCGTGAGTTGGATCGCGCATCCGTGAGCCCGATCTGGAGCCCGCGGCTGGTCGGCAACTTCGGGTAGAGGAATCCTGCGTTACGAAACCTGCGACAAAAAACAGGGACGGTAGTCACCCCATCTGACCTGCATAAACAAGCGCCTTGCGCAAGACTGCAGAAGGCGTTAAAGTACCTCCTACTCGGCCATACGTGTACCCGAGTGCCGATCACAGAAAGCCCTTGCAGCCTTAACAGGATGCCTGGGCTTTTTTCGTTTTCCACCCTCTGCTCATCAGAAAGCGGCACCGCCTTGCGGGGCCGCTTTCGTGTTTCTCAGGAGAAGAACATGCCCCCCAGCCCATCCCCACTCGTCTCACTGCCCTGGCCCGTCCTGGTGGTCGGTACCTTCCTGGCGACCATCCTAGTGATTGCCCTCCTGCTGTACGCCATCGCCAGAGCGGCCATCAACAAGGCCGACGCCCGCGACCTGCCCAACGTCCTGGCCGAAATCGGCCAGATGATCCGCAGCATCATCCGCCCCCTCCACCGCGCCTTGCACGCGGCGCAGCTCCCTTCGAATGCCGGCGCCCCGATGTCGGCGCAGGGCGTTGGCACGCTCGAGCAGACTGGTGGACAGGGCACCGGCGAAACAGGGGCGGCACAGTGACTAGGCGACGCGGCACCGCGAAGGACCCCATCGCCCAGCTCGTAGGGGCTCGACTCGTAGCTATGGAAGGAGCCGAGATCCTTGCAGAGGTCATCAAAAGCCTCTCACCGCAGGAGGCCGCAGTGATTTCGATGCGGTTTGGCCTGGACTCAAATGATCCGATGACGCTGGATGAGCTTGGCGAGAAGTACGGCGTCACCCGGGCGCGGATCCGCCAGATTGAGGAAAAAACCCTCTGGAAGCTTCGTCACCCCTCCAGAAGCGGCCTCCTACGTTTATACGACGAAGCTGGCGCAGCGATCGGTTTCGTCAACGTCGCTGGGCAGCATCGTTCTACGGCCTGGGACCGGCGCATATTCGAGGCGTGGCGCTCCAACATCATTTCGTGTGCCCACTGCGATCAACCTGACTTCGCTTCCCGCAGTGACTTCGGTGGACGACCGCGGAAGTACTGCTCCAACAAATGCCGTCAAGCGGCCTACCGGGTCCGCCGATCTCGGGCGAGCTCTCCATAGCTCGCTTCACTGGCTCTAGGTCTAGAGGCCGGCCCCTCTAGACCTAGAGGATCCCCTAGAGCCTGATTCGTGCCCTGACCTGCGCTCTAGCGCCTAGAGGGCACGTTGGTCAACGTGCCGGATGAGACTTTTCTTCACGGTTTCCAGGGCGCCCGCCACGGCGGGCGCCTTCTGCATTGCCGAGCGCATCGGCGGTTACGTCGCCGCGGCCGCCAGGTGCTGGCGAGCGACGCAACTTCGTCCCGAGCAGTTGCTGAAAGACGCTGGGTGATCGGGGTAAGCCCAGGGACATGAGCAAAACTCCGTGGGACAAGGAAGCCGCCGCCCGGGTTCAGTCGGCTGCGGCGAGGAACCCTGACAGCGCCAGCGCTCAAGACAAGTTGGATCGAGAAGCCCAATCACAGGCGGACAAGAACGAGAACGAGGACCAGGACGATAACCGCTGACATCCGCCGGGCGGCCGCGGGCCGGGCTGCGGCTCTTCGGCCGGTCCCGGCCCGCACCACCCCGCGGCCTCAGCAGGATCAGTTCAGATCGGCCACGCTGATCACGGTGAGCTGTTCATCGTCGCCGGCCACGGCCAGCACCGGCATCTGTCCGGTCGCGTCGCCCAGCTGCAGCCGGTAGCGGCCCAGGGCGACGGGCTGGCCGTCGACCAGGAGGCCCTCGCCGGCGAAATGATTGGATCGGAAGAGGAGGTTTGTCGGGAGGTGTCAGCGGCGCGGGCGTGAGGAGCTGGCCTATTTCGGTGCGCTGGACTGCTGTACGGCTGATCGTCAATGGGCGATGTCATGGTGCTGGCGAAGGTATTCGTGGACGGCCTGCTCGGGGATGCGGAAGCTGCGTTGGACGCGGATAGCTGGCAGCTCACCGGCGTGTACGAGCCGGTAGATAGTCATCTTCGATACCCTCATGATGGTTGCGGTCTCGGCTACTGTCAGAAAATTGATCTCGCTGAGAGGGCGCTCTCCGGGGAGGCCATACAGGCCGCCGTCGACCAGGTGGTCGATCTCCGCTTCGCGGATCGGGTGAGCATTGCTGGCGATCCGGACGATCGCCTCTACAGTGAAAGCCGACGGGACCTGATCTGGAGGGCAGGCGCGGCTGATCAAGTCCGTCACAACTTCGTGCTGGCTCTGCTTGGTCACCATGGCGTCGACCTTCCAGGTGGCGTGTTGGGCAAGGGGCGATCGGTCAGGAACACCAGGGGCATCGCCCCCATCGTTTCGCCGGGTACCACAGTGTCGTTATCGCCAGTCTCTCGGCTTTCTCGGTGGCTTGGGCCGCCGATAGCTTTTCCATCTCTCGGGTGTTGAGGAAAGCCATCACGGTACGTTCCCAGTGGTCCTCGGCCGAGTCCCATTTGCCCTGATGGACTTTCTCCACGAAGGCCTCAACGAAGCGAGGCTCGTCCTTGTCACCGTCGTGAAGTGCCCTCAGGGACCTCACCGCTTTCCTCCCCGTCGGCTGCTTGGAGGCTGGGCCCGCCTGCGCAGGGCTTGGGCGACGTCGGCCTCGGACTGTGTGCGCCGGGCGTCGATCTGGCGGGTCACCAGATAGCCGGCGGTGCCGCCCACGAACGCGGGGATCATCAACCAGCCGATGAGCGAGACCGCCCAGCTCACCACGGGTGCTGAGACCTCGGCGGGTGACTTGATGCCGATCATCACTTCGTACGCGGTCGACCAGCCGATCAGTACGGCATCGATGGCGAAGATGAGAAAGAACGCCAGTGCCAGCCAGATCGCCCGCGTCAGCAGCCAGTAGCGGGTCTTGCTGAGCGCGGCCAATGAGCGCAACCGCCGTCGACATCGGGCGCGCAGGGGCATCTGCGGCGGCGGCGCTGACATCATGCTTTGAAGGTAATCGTCGGCCCAGGTCTTTCAAGAGCGGCCGAAGCATTGAAAGCCTTCGGGACTCGCCCGTGGTTTCAGGGGCTGGCACTTTCCCTGATCTCGCTGCCTGTTGTCCGCAAGTGGACATCGATGGGGGCGACCACTGCGCTTCAACGGTGTCCGATTCAGCCCGAGGGGGATCGGGCTAGGCGCCTGAGTGCCGACGCCTTGGCTGACGTCGTGACCCGGATCGCGACCGTCGCCGGTCTGGAGGGCCGCTGGAGAGGTCACTCCCTGCGCCGGGGATTCGCCACCGCCGCCCGCCGCGCTGGAGCTGGCCTGGAGCGCATCGACCGCCCCGGTGGCTGGGCCGACGGCTCCACCGTGCGGGCCGCCCGGGTCGCTCTCCTGCGGTGGCTTAGCGCGCTGCTGGACGCTCAGGATGCGGTGGTGGTGAGTGCTCAAGCCGTGATCAGAACTGAAATAGTGGCCGATGAGACGACGGTGACGGCTTTCGTTCGCCGTGGATGCCGGAAGAGGAGTACGACATCCAAAGAAATGATCATGGCGATGGCGTCCCAGGTGAGCATTCCTCCGGTATGGCCGAACTCGCCACATCGAAGGAATGCTGCGAACGTGGCGTCGACTGTCCGAAGGACGTCCCGGTTCTGGCAGTACGGAGGCTGATGGCGCATGGTTGCGGTGATATCTGCGGTTATAGCCGTGTTGGGGGCGATCTCCACAGCAGGCATCGGCTACTGGTGGCAGGCTCGGCTGAAGAACGTCGAACGACAGGACTACATGGGCCGATACCGCGATTCCCTGCTGTGGGCGGCCTTTGATCTTCAGAGCCGGATCTACAACATTCTCTTCGGCCATCAGGTCGCCCGAGAGGGCACGGGACGTGGCTTCATGCAGGCGTTCTTGCTTGAGGGAAGCGAACGGGAGGCAGCGTACGTCCGCTTCAGCACGGCATTCCTCTTCGCCGAATATCTTGGATGGGCTGAGATCTTCCGGCGCGACATCCAGTTCCTGGATCTGGGCAGGAGCGGTAGTAACCACAAGGTGATGCTCTGCTTGGCGAACATCAGCCGCACGCTCAGCTCGGTTCGTGTCGGCGGAACAGGGTTCATGCTCTTTCGAGCCGACCAGCGAGCCATCGGCGAACTGATGATCGCCGATGACAGCGAACCCGGACAACGCTGGTGCCGCGGCTACGCCGAGTTCACCCGCAAGGTCCTGGAGGGCGGGGAGTTCCGGGAGTGGATGCAGCCCCTTCTTGACCAGGTCGATACGACCGCACACGATCCCGACGGTGCGACCGAACCGCTGATCAGGCTCCAGCACCAACTGATCGAGTTGGTCGGCCTTCTTGATCCTGATCAGATGCGCTTCCCCTCCCGCGAGCGGACGCGCTTCGATACGGAGCGCCCCGTTGCAGGGCTCAGGTCCTTCCGCGGGGATGGACAGCTAGCTGGGAAGGGGCATCGGGAAGATCACGGCAATGTGGACCCGTGGAAAGACCGCAGCCCGGAAGAACAGCAAGACAAGAAGTGACTTCACCGTGGATCACCGGCTCGTTTCCCGTTTGCTCGGGGACGAGCCGGTGCCATGTCCAAGAACTAAGGACCGGCATCCGACTCCTGGGCCGCCTGGCAGGTGACCGCTCCTCGCTGGTCCGCGAGTGCGCAGCACGCAACCGCCACCCCCCACAAGATCAAAAACTTTTCAGATTCCCGACGCCAACTTCAGCGCGAACTCCTCACCCCCGTGGGGAGGGGTAAAGCCCGATCGCCCGTCACGGCCGATGGTCGGAGAAGTCGCCAGTCGTGCACGGCTACATCCGCACCGCCGACAAATGGCGCGACAACCCCATGCGCGGAATCGGCCTGTGACGACCCTTGAGCAGCAACCGAACAGCCAGTGACGTTACCAACCCCTTGAAGGAGAGCGCCATGCCGCTGCCTCAGATCCCGCTCGACGACCCGCGCGTCCTGGCCCTGGCCAAGGCCCGCCAGCAGCTCGCCCACGAAGGAGCCCTCTGCCCGACCTGGGAGGAGCTGACCATGGCGGCCCCCTCGACCCGTCCGTTTCCGGCGTCGCCGTACAGTGGGCTGTGAGGGCAACGGCGGCGTGCTGTGCGGGCACGTCGGGATCGACGAGCCACTCGATCGCACCGGAGGTTTGCGCTCACAGAGGTTAGCCATGACCGGACTCAACGTCACCCAGAAATTGATCGGCGCCCACCTCGTGGACGGCGTGATGACACCCGGGGAAGAGATCGGGCTGCGCATCGACCAGACCCTGACGCAGGACGCGACGGGGACGATGGTGATGCTGGAGCTGGAGGCGCTCGGCCTGGACCGGGTTCGCACCCGGACATCGGTGCAGTACGTCGACCACAACCTGTTGCAGACCGATGAACGGAACATGGCCGATCACCTGTTCCTGCGTTCGGCCTGCCACCGCTTCGGGGTGTGGTACTCCAGGCCCGGTAACGGCGTGTCGCATCCGACGCACATGCAGCGCTTCGGAGTTCCGGGCGCGTCGATGGTCGGCTCTGATTCCCACACCTGTGCCGCCGGATCGCTGGGCATGCTCGCCGTCGGCGTGGGCGGTCTGGAAGTCGCCATGGCGATGGCGGGGCAACCGCTGTACCTGACGATGCCAGAGATCTGGGGAGTGCGCCTGACCGGCACGCTCCCGCCGTGGGTGTCGGCCAAGGATGTGATCCTGGAGATGCTGCGCCGTCACGGCGTCGAAGGCGGGGTGGGCCGGATCATCGAGTATCACGGACCGGGGCTGGCCACGCTATCGGCGATGGACCGGCACGTCATCGCGAACATGGGCGCGGAGCTCGGCGCGACAACGTCCGTGTTCCCCGCCGACGAGCAGGTGCGCGCGTTCCTCGCCGCCGAGGGGCGAGCCGGCGACTTCGCCGAGATCCTTCCCGATCTCGACGCCCGCTACAACGTTCGCGAGGAGATCGACCTGTCGGTCCTCGAACCACTGATCGCCGCGCCCACCTCGCCGGGTAACGTCGTCCCGGTACGCCAGGTCGCCGGTGAGGACGTTCACCAGGTCGTGATCGGCTCCTCGGCCAATCCGGGGTTGCGGGATTTCGCGATCGTCGCCGCCATCCTGGCGGGTCGCCAGGCGCATCCTCAGGTGTCGGTGGACGTCAATCCGACCTCGCGGGAGATCCTCGCCGACCTCACCCGCATGGGGGCCACCCTCGACCTGATCAGGGCCGGCGCGCGGCTGCACCAGGCCGGATGCATGGGCTGCATCGGCATGGGGCAGGCGCCCGCGGTCGGCCGCAACAGCCTGCGCACCGTACCGCGTAACTTCCCGGGCCGGTCGGGAACGAAGGAGGACTCGGTGTGGCTGTGCTCTCCGGAGACGGCGGCGGCCGCCGCGCTGACCGGGCGCATCACGGACCCCAGGACGCTGCCCGACCTGCTGGGGATCGAGTATCCCGCCCTGACGTTGCCCGCGCGGGCCGGTGCGCCCGAGGGCATGTTCGAGCCGCCTCTCGCCCCTGCCGAGGCGCGGCGGGTCGAGTTGGTCAAGGCGTCCAGCATCGGGAGACTGCCCGACTTCGATCCGTTGCCGGACCGGCTGCGCGGCCCTGTCCTGATCAAACTGGGCGATGACATCTCCACCGACGAGATCCTGCCCGCCGGGGCCCGTGTCCTGCCCTTCCGCAGCGACATCGCACGGCTCGCCGAGTTCACCTTCGGCCAGATCGACGAGAGCTATCCCGCCCGAGCACATCGAGCCGGACCGCATGTCATCGTCGCGGGCGCCAACTATGGTCAAGGGTCCTCTCGCGAACACGCCGTGATAGCACCCCGTTACCTCGGCCTGCGCGCGGTGATCGCGAAATCCTACGCCCGCATCCACTGGCAGAACCTCGCCAACTTCGGCGTATTGGCCCTGGAGTTCACCGACCCGGCGGACTACGACCGCATCGGCCAGGGCGACGAGCTGTCCCTGCGGGACCTGCGGGCCGCGTTGGAGAGGGGCGGAGACATCGTCGTACGCGACACGACCACGGGCGCCGACGTCGTCGTCCGCCACCGGCTCTCCCCCCGCCAGATCGCGATGGTGCTCGCCGGTGGGCAGATTCCCTTGATCAAGGCGCAGACCACGACGTGAGGACGCGCAGCGTCTCCTCAGGCGAGGAGGAACGGACGGCGAGCGCCTGTGATGTCGGCTCATTGACCATCACACTGTGTGGGTCGGAGCGGCCCTCCTCTCGCGCTGATCTTGTCGAGGATCCGCAGCGCGGTACCCCAGGGCTGCCTGTCGACCGCATAACCACACGTCTGCAGGGCCCGGATGATTGTCGCCGCGGGATCAGCGCCGAACATGCGCGACTGCGGCCCACGGCGGTGCTCGCCCTGTGACCACGGCGACTACCTACCAGGGCAGGACGGCGCCGCGCAGGCAAATCCGCAACCTCATGATCTAAACCCAGAACACGCCCTAGCAGGGGCGGCCCGTGACGGTGAGGGCAGGGCAGGTACGGCGCCCGAGGAAGAGTCAGCCGGTCAGCCGCTGGCGTAGATACTGTTTGCCCTGCTCGGCCCCTTTACGGCTCTCAGCCTGAGCGCGGCGGAACAGATCGGCCAATTCCGGATCGCCGGCCCGTTCGGCATCGGCGATATAGGTCTCCAGCCGTAGCACATTGCTCAGGCACTGCTCGACGAACCAGATCAGGTTGTAGTTGGCGTCCTTGGTTCCGGTGACCTCACCGGTCTCCTGGCGGGCCGGATCCATCGGCGCTCCCCCTCGCATGCTTGCCTGGCGGCACCGCCGGGCGGTGTAGCCGACTCCTACCCGGGGGCGGGCAAGATAAGGCGTCAAAGGGGCAATGCCCTGGTCAGCGGCCATCTCGGCGACGTGCTCTGTGACCGTCTCGACGTCGGGCACCTGCCCGGCGCCGACGACGCCCAGCAGCTTTTGCAGGCCCTCGGCGGCGTGCGCGGCCGCCAGCGGGATCGGCCCGGTCGCCGGGTCCTGGGCCACCAGCCGCAGGGGGCCGGCCACCCGCAGCGCCTGCCATCGCAGGAAGCCCACCAGCTTGTCCGGGTCGTCGGCCACGCCCGCGGTCACCAGCTGCTCGCGGTGCGCGGCCGCCAGATCCTCGGTGCCGGTCACGGCGCTCTCGGCGAGCATCGCCTCGACCTGGACCGCGCCGAGCAGCGCGTTGGCCAGCTGCATCCGGTACGGCTCAGGCCCGCCGAGCCGGGCCGCCTCACTCGCGTGTGCCTCTGAGCGCGTACCAGACACGCTCACACCCCTTACCTCCCCTCCTGCAGCCCGGCGCAGCCGCGCGTACTGGCGCAAGGTCGTGGGCGCCGAACTGGTGGCCGCCGCCGGGCTGCAGGATCGGATTGGGGCTAGCTGACGGGCTCGACGACGAACAGCGGGGCTCGAACCCCGGGAGGCAGGAGCAGGACCCGCTTGGGCAGCAGGCTGCGGTTCTCGACGAAGTGCCGTCCGATGTACTGGTCGGTGCCCGCCAGTTTGATGGTGACGACCCAATGTCTGTCGGGGAGGTCGTCTGCCTCGAGGTCTTCGTCGGCATCGGCCGGCGGCGATGCGACAGTCCAGGTCGAGTGGGGGGGCACCTCGCCGGGCCGGCCCACGGAGAGCTGGGAGAAGGGCTCCAGAGAGGGGTCGGCGTATACCAGGCCGCCAGTGTTCTGGTAGCGGAACTGGATACCGTCGGGGGCCTCGACGACGTCAAATTTGGCGGGGCGGGGGCTGGGCAGCAGGGCGGCGTAGAGTTTGCCGTCAATGTTCACCACGTTCGCCCCGCCGATCTTGAGGGTCACCGTGCCGCGGATGACCGGCTCGGCCGGGCGGCTGGTGGCGGTGGCGGTGGCGGAACCGGCGAGCCCGGGGACCAGGGCAACGGCCAAGATCGTGGCTAGGACGGCCAGGCGGGTGCGGATCGAGCGCATGTGTTCTGCTTTCTCCTCGGGGATGGGGGCCGGTGTGATTGATCATTCCGGCCCCATCAGGCATGTATCACAGAAAATACTTGACTAGCTACTCTAAGTAACAATGGCGGAATCGGGGTGTCGGTAACGAAGCTGTCATGAGGTACACGCGGTCGCATTGGTCCAGCTCAGCGGACTGGGCTTAGGGACAGAACTGCGGTTCTGTCGCGTGTATCCAGAGCGGCTGCGGGAGCGGTCAGCAGGGAGTCCCGGTAGCAATCGCCGTGAAAACAACGAATATGCAGGTCAGGGCACTCTCGGAGTGCTGCGGCAACATCCTGGCAAGGGGCCGCTGACCTGCATATCCGTTGAAAATTTCCCCGATACTACTGGGCCCCCTCAACCCCGAACTTCTTCAGTCCGTACACCCCGCAACAGCGGCGGACTGGGGCGAGATGAGGGGGTAAGCCTCCAGGGAAACACGGGATTCTGCCGGCTCAGCCGTTGGTGGCGAGGCGGTCGAGCCACTCGATCAGCAGTTGCTGCTCCGCGCCGCTGCCGGGGACAGACCTGCCCGCCGAACCGCGCCCTTGACGGGACGTCGGGCCGGGGCGGCGGCACCCCGGCCTCGCGCGCAGGCGCGCGTAGGGACGTCCGGAAACCTCAGCGGGGGCCTGCGGGGCGGCGGGCGGGATGGGCGGCCCCGGCTGCTTACGACGTAGATTCTCAGCCGGGTGGCATGTCGACGAAGCGGCTGTAGTGGCCCTGGAAGGCCACGGTGATCGTGGCCGTGGGGCCGTTGCGGTGCTTGGCCACGATCAGGTCGGCCTCCCCCGCGCGGGGGGACTCGCGCTCGGCGGCGTCCTCGCGGTGCACCAGGACGACGAGGTCGGCGGTGCGGGCGACGGCGTCGCACAGATCGGTGTGCAGGTCCGGCAGCCGGCCGGAACCCACCTCGGGCAGGCGGTCGAGGTCGGCGGAGACGACGACGGGGACCTCCAGCCGCACGGCGAGCGCCTTGAGGGTGTGGACGGTTTCGGTGACTTCGCGTTCGCGGGTGCCGCCGCGCACGTCGGGGCGGATGTGGCGCAGGCCGTCGACGGCGACCAGGCGGGCCGCGGGCTCGTCGGCGGTGCAGGCGCGGGTGATGCAGGCGCTCAGCTCGCCCAGGGTCCAGTCGGCCGGGGTGGCCAAGTGCAGGGGGGCTTCGGCAAGGCGGGGTATCACGCGGGCGAGCGTGGCCCGGTCCTCGTCGCGCAGGACGCCGGAGCGCAGCGCGTGCCCGACGACGCGGGCCTCGGCCGAGGTGATGCGGGTGAGCAGGTCGCGGCGGGAGGACTCGTAGCTGACCAGCAGGGTGGGGATGTTACGGACGAGGGCGGCGCCCCGGCAGAAGGCGAGCAGCAGGGTCGTGCTTCCCACGCCGGGGCGGGAGGCCACGACGGTCAGGGTGCCAGGGGGCAGGCTGATGAGGAGGGCGTCGAGGTCGGTGACGCCGGTGAGGATGTGACCGGGAGGCCGGCTGTGGAGGTGTCCGGCACCGGGGCGGTCTGTGAAGTCGAGGTGGTCCAGGAGACCAAGGAACTCCTCGCGAGCCGGGGCGGGAGCGGGGTCGTAGGGCATGGCGGCCATCCTGTCAGTCGAAGACGGATGGAGGCGCGTCCGAAAAATCCGGAAACTCCGAGGGGCGGCGATCCAGCGATTCACGCGCCGTCCGCGTTCAGGGATCGTTCAGGGATAAGGCCAGTTTCGCCAGGATCCTTACGGGTGCCACACTGGCGACCTCGCGTAATCAACCGTCGCGTACTCGATGCCGTGAGGCCTGCCGACATCACCGAATGTAGCCGTCGATGGGCTTCTGCCCGTGAGTCATTCCGTGTCGGGGCGACGCTTCCTGCCTTCCGGAGTGAAGGTGAAAGTGTCCCTGAACGGTCCCGTCCCGCAGCGAACGGCGAGGAGGACGGGCTCGCCGTAGATCGGCGGCCAGGTCGACTCGGCGTCGGGATCGGTCCCGTTCCAGAGATGGAAGAAGATCATCGGCTCTTTCGCCTGCTCGGCCAGGTAGCTGAGAGTCTTCCCATAGAGGGGGTTGCTGCCGCCGAAGAGCACGGAAGGCGGGCCGAAGGTCTCAAGTACCTCGCTGAGCACGCGGTCCTGAGCGGCCCAGGTCCTCAGCATGGATTCATGTTCCTCGGCCGTAAGGACTCTGTCTGCTTCCAGCCACCCGCGAACATGGGCGAACTCTGCATAGACCGAGGCCACGCCCCCTTCGTAGTCACCTGGCACCAGGGTTTTGAACGCTCCCTTCACGCCGATCGAGGTGAAGGCCCCACGTGACTCCATCGCTCGACGCTCCTGCGCCCACGCCTCATCCTGGTGTTCGGCATAAACGAGGTGGTCGAGTAGCAGCCGCAAAGCCATCTCTCCGCCGAACATTCCAGGACGACGAAGTGCTGAGTTGAGCTGGCCAACGAGGTAGTCGCGAATCTCGGTAAAGGAGCGTGGCCCGCAGGATGCTGTCATAACGCCATTTTCGCCTCAGGGGAAGTGACGCTGGGGATCACGTGTGGTCAGCTACGGACTAAAAGAAGCCGTCCGCCGATGGTGCCGAGTCTCCCCGGATAAGTCTGATTATCCGGGGAGGGCCGATGTGATCTCCCCGGATAACATCCAGCCGGGCCCGGAGCTAACGCCGGAAAAACTCCCCGGATAATAAGGAGAGGAGTCCGGAGGGTGACCGCGAGCACCGGCAACAAGATCAACAAGGGTGGTGCGACCGAAACCGACAACCACGTTGATGGTTGGAGCGGCGGCGGGGGCAAGGTGGTGGCGATCCGGCCCGGCCTTGAGCCGGGATCGGTGACCGCGGCCGCGCAGACGGCACTGGCCGCGTTCGGCACACATCTCGACCGCTGCGCGCTGGCGGCGAACACAGTGACCGCCTACCGTCGCCAAGCTTTCGCCTACCGCGACTGGTTGCTCGGGCGGGCGGCCGAGCACGCGGACGCGTTCGTCGACCTGGTCGGCGCCGAAGCCGCCGTCACCGCCGGGCGCCGACACCTACTGGCCGCCGGTGCGTCGCCGGCGACGGTGAACCAGGCGCTGGCCGCGGTGACGCTGCTGTATGAACACGGACCCGCGCTGCGCCTGGCTGTCAAACGCGCCCGGGTGCCCAAGCCCGGCGCCCCTGATGCCTTGACCCGGGCGCAGGAGAACGCGGTGCGCCGCGCCGCCGACCGGCGCGGCCCCCGTGACGCCGCCCTCATCGCCGTCCTGCTCGGCGCCGGAGCCCGCGCCGAAGAGGCCCAGCGCCTGTGCGTCGGCGACGTGCCGATCACTCCCAGCAGCGGCACCGCCCGCCTGCACGGTAAGGGGGACGAGGCCCGTACCGTCCCGCTGCCGGTCCCGGCTCGCGAACGCCTCGCGGCCTGGCTGCCGGCCCGAGCCGAGCTGCTGGAGGCCCGCCCCGAGCTGGCCGGGACGGTCGGCGAAGGGCTGTGGGTCGGCCAGCGCGGACGGCTGACGGTCGACGGCGTCACCGACGTGGTGCGCGTCGTCGGCAAGACTGCGGGCCTGCCGACCTTGCGCCCGCATCGGCTACGCCACGCCTACGCCACCCGGCTACGCGAAGCCGGCGCCGACCACGCCCAGATCCAAGCCCTGCTCGGACACGCCTCCATCGAGACCACCGCCCGCTACTTCCGCGCCTCGGCCACCGAAGTCGCCGATCTGGTCGACCGCGCCCTCGACTACTGATGCTCCGTGGACTGTTGCCGGCCACTGGACCACTACCGTGCCAGGCCGATGCGGTGAATCGGCCAGGGCGCCTCGCGTAGATCCTGTTAAGAGACAGGTGTGGGGGAAGACGACGTCCACATACAGGCGCCGCGTGGCCTAGCAACGCCCCTGCCTCGTGCCCGGTCGGCGGCTGGAACGGCCTGGCGGACCCACCCCTGCGCGCGATGTCCGTGCTCATCGCGAATGATTGTCGCGGTCCGCGGGTGCTGCTTGAATCGGGATCATGGTCCTCGACGAATTACGCGATCTTCTCAACCGCCATGCTCGGCCTGATCTGAGGACTTCCATCGAGGACGTGCTGATCTTCAAGGCCGAACACCCCCAGCCGCCGACGCCGACGACCTACGGCAAGGTGCTGGCTGTGGTCGCGCAAGGAGTGAAACGGTTCGCGTTGGGCGACACGGTCTACGAGTACCGGGAGGGGCAGTACCTCGTCGCCTCGGTCGACCTGCCGGTGACCGCCCACTTCGCCAAGGCCAGCCCGGAGCTGCCGGGGCTTGGGGTCGGGCTGACCCTGCATCCGGCCACCGTCGCCGAGGTACTGCTGCAGGCGGCTCCCGGCGACCTCCCGGAGCTCGGCGACGACGCTCCGCCGGGCCTGGCCGTCAGCACCGCTTCGGCCGAACTCCTCGACGCCGTCGTCCGCCTGGTGCGCCTGCTCGACCGCCCCCAAGACATCGCCGTCCTCGCGCCCCTCATCAAACGAGAGATTCTCTGGCGGCTCATCACCGGCGACCAGGGCCCCGTCATCCGCCAGCTCGGCCTGCCTGACAGCAGCCTCAGCCACATCGCGCGCGCTGTTCAGTGGATCCGTGACCACTACGCGCAGTCGTTCCGGGTCGAGGACGTGGCCAAGCTGGCGGGGATGAGCGTCTCCGCTTTCCACCGGAGCTTCCATGCAATCACCGCGATGAGCCCGATCCAGTTCCAGAAACAGATCCGGCTCCAGCAGGCGCGACTCCAGCTTGCGGCGGCTCCCGCCGACATCGCCGCTGTCGGCCGCCGCGTGGGCTACGGCAGTCCGTCGCAGTTCAGCCGCGAGTACCTTCGCCAGTTCGGGGCATCCCCCAGCCAGGACGCCATGCGCCTGCGCGCCACGAGCTGAGTTCCGTGGTGGTCAGTCCTCCAGGACGCGGTCGAGACGGATCGGCAGCTGCCGCTGCCGGACCCCGGTGGCATGCCAGACAGCGTTGGCGATCGCAGCCGCGGTGCCGACGTTCCCGATCTCACCGGCACCTTTGACTCCCATGGGGAGGCCGGGTTCGTGGTCAGGCACGAATTCGGCTTCGATGTCGGGAACGTCGGCGTGTGCGGCGATGTGATAGCCGGCGAAGTCAGGGTTGACGTGCCGCCCCGAGACCGGGTCACGGACGCCCTCTTCGTGCAGAGCCATGGACAGCCCGCCGACCATTCCCCCGATGACCTGGCTGCGGGCCATGAGCGGGTTGATCACCCGGCCTACGGCGAACAGCCCGAGCAGCCGCCGCACGCGCACCTCACCGGTCGCCGGGTCGACGGTGACCTCGGCGAAGACGGCACTGTAGGCGTGTCGTTCCCTGGATGGCAGCTCGCCGAGCAGGTGCGTCGTGTCGACCGTGACCGTCGCCGGCCGTTCCGGGCCGCGCATCTTCGCCGCGGCCTCGGTGATCGCCCACGCCCAGGACGCGGTCCCGCGGGACCCGCCCGCGCTCCACGCGGGGCCGAGGTCGCTGTCGGAGATCCGAAGCCCGATCTTCTCCACGCCGACCTCCAGCGCATCGGCGGCGATCGCGGTCAGCGCGGTGCGGGCGCCCGTGCCCAGGTCGGTGGCGGCGACGACCACGGTGAAGGTGCCGTCCGGCTCGGCCGTGATGGACGCCGTCGAGGGGAACGCCCCGGTGCTGAAGGACGTGGCGGCCAGCCCGGTGCCGACGAGCAGGGATCCCTCCCGCCGCATCCGTGGCCGGTGGTCGCGATCTGCCCAGCCGAACCGGCGTGCGCCTTGACGCAGGCACGCGACCAGATTCCGGCTGCTGAACGGCAGTCCGGACACGGGACCGACGACGGGCTCGTTGCGCAGCCTGAGCTTGAGCGGGTCCATCTCCAGGCGCTCCGCCAGCTCGTCCATGGCCGATTCGAGCGCGAACGAGCCGGGCGCCGCGCCGGGGGCACGCATGGAGTACGGCGGCAGGATGTCGAGCGGAACCGCCGTGAGCCGGGTGCGGATCGCGGGCGCCGCATAGAGCGTCTTGGTGAGCTCGGTGCACCCCTCGATGTACTCCGCGAGCGGGGACAGCTCGAACGCGGCCACGTGGTCGATCGCCCGCAGGCGCCCATCGGCATCGGCTCCGATCCGGATCACCTGGTCCGTGGCCGGCCTCTGCGCGGTGGCCAGGAACACCTGGTCGCGGGTGAGCGTGACCCGCACAGGCCGCCCGAACCGCGTCGCGGCCATCACGGCCAGGATCAGCTGCGGCCCGCACATGCCCTTGGACCCGAAGCCTCCGCCGACATGCTCGACACGGATACGCACCCGCTCCGGAGGCAGGCAGAAGAGCGTGGCCAGGGTGACGGCGATCTGGTACGGCCCCTGGTTGGAGTCGACGGCCTGCAGGCGTTCTCCCTCCCACCAGGCGGTCGCCGAGTGCGGCTCCATGGCGCTGCAGTGCTCCTCGGGCGTGCCGTACCTCTCGTCGACCACTACTGCGGAGGCGGCCAGCCCGGCGTCCACATCGCCGACGTCCACGGGCCCGTCGAAGAGGGCCGATGCCGGACGGCCCGCCGGGTGGCCGAAGAAGAACTCCGTGTCATGCGGTTGCACGTCATAGACCACCGGCAGCGCCTGGGCGGCGGCACGGGCCTGTTCGGGTGTCTCGCCCACCACGAGGGCGATGGGGCGGCCCGGGTGCGGGATCACGTCATCCTGCAGGAGTCGCAGCCCTCCGTCCGGACCGAAGAAGTGCCCTGCTTCCGGGTTGAGCCGGGGCGCATTCCTGTGATCGATCACGCCCAGCACACCGGGCATGTCCTGAACGGCCGCGACGTCGATGTCGAGGACGCGCCCGCGGGTGATGGTGGATACGACGACTGCGCCGAAGGCCAGGCCCGGCACCGGCTCGTCGGCGGAGTAGCGGGCGCCGCCGGTGACCTTGGCTCGGCCCTCGACGCGGGGCCGCGCGGCCCCGACGGCTCCCGCGGCCGTCGGGGCCGAGGATTCAGCGTTCATGGGTGATCTCTTTCAGTACGGCGAAGCCGCCAGGTCGGTCAAGACGGCCACGATGAGATTGCGCGCCAGCGTCACCTTGTAGGCGTTGCCGGGCAGCGGCTCGGCGGCGGCCAGCTCGGCTTCGGCGGCCGTCCGGAACCGGTCGGCGGTGGCGGGGCCGTCCAGCAGCAGGCTCTCGGCGGTCCTGGCGCGCCAGGGCCGCGACGCGACCCCGCCGAGGGCGATCCGCGAGCTGCGCACCACCCCGTCGCGGATGTCCAGGTCGGCGGCGATGGACACGGTCGCGAAGGCGTACGACGCGCGCTCGCGGACCTTCCGATACCGCGAGAGCGGCGAGATGGCGGACTCCGGGAGACACACCGCGGTGATCAGGGCTCCGGACGGCAACGCCGTCTCCCGCTCTGGCGTGTCGCCGACGGGCAGGTAGAACTCCTCCAGTGGGATGTCCCCGGCGCTGTCGAGGGTCTCGTAGCGCACGACCGCGTCGAACGCGGCCAGCGCGACCGCCATGTCCGACGGGTTCGTGGCCACGCAGTGCGGCGACCAGCTGAGGACGGCGTGGTTGTGGTGCGCGCCGGCGATCGCTGAGCATCCGCTGCTGGGGGCGCGTTTGTTGCACGGCTGCGAAGGGTCGGCGAAGTAGGAGCACCGGGTCCGCTGCAACAGGTTCCCTGCCATCGTGGCCATGTTGCGCAGCTGGCCTGACGCGCCCGCCAGCACTGCCTGGCTCAGCGCCGGATACCGGCGCCGCACCTCGGGGTGGGCGGCGAGATCGCTGTTGGTCGTCGTCGCACCGATCTCCAGCCCACCGCCGGGTACCTGCCGGATGCCGTCCAGCGGAAGGAAACGAACGTCCACCAGCCGGGTGGGGGACTCGACACCGGCTTTCATCAGGTCGACGAGGTTCGTGCCGCCGCCGAGGTAGCGGACGCCGTCGTTCCCGGCGACCAGTCTGAGCGCCTCACTGATCCCCGAGGCGCGCTGATAGGCGAACTCCTTCATCGGGCCTCCTCCAGGATCGCGCGCACGATCGACGGGTACGCGCCGCAGCGGCACAGGTTGCCGCTCATCCGCTCGCGCACCTCTGCCGTGTCCAACGCCGGCGCCGGGCCGTCCGGGCAGAGATCGGCGGTGACCGCGCTGGGCCAGCCCGCCGCGTGCTCGGCCAGCATCCCGATGGCCGAGCAGAGCTGCCCGGACGTGCAGTAACCGCATTGGAACCCGTCGAGCCGTACGAAAGCCTGCTGGATCGGCCGCAGCTCGCCGTCACCGGCGAGGCCTTCGACGGTTGTGACCTCGGCGCCTTCGGCGGCGACCGCAAGCGTCAGGCAGGACAGCACCCGCCTGCCGTCCAGCAGCACGGTGCAGGCGCCGCACTGGCCGTGGTCGCAGCCCTTCTTCGGCCCGGTGTGGCCGGTGTCCTCGCGCAACGCGTCGAGCAGCGTCCTGCGATTGTCGAGGCACAAGCGATGTATCGCGTCGTTGACGCGCAGCGAGATCACACTGCGGGTGTCGTTGGTCATGGTCTTCCTTCCTTCAGGCGTGGCATGCCCGGGCGCGTGAGGCCGGATGGCAGGGGGCTGGCGGCGCATGCGTCGCGGCCGGCCCGCTCGCGCGCGTACCGGGTGGTCTCGACGACGATCAGAGTGATCAGGAGGGTCACCAGTCCCGCCAGCCCAGCCAGCGGCGGCAGGACGACGGCGGCCGGCGTGGCCGCAAGGATGGCGCAGGCCGCCAGCAGCCGGGGGCGGCTCAGCGTGTGGTGCATGCGGCGTTCGAACAACAGATGCCCGACGAGGTACAGCGTGAAGCCACCGAAGAGAGCGAGCGCGGAGAACACGCCCAGTGGCCGGCTGTCCCCGGCGTGTGCGAGCACGCCCTCCACACCCAGGGCGGTGAGCAGGATGCCGGCGATGAGAGGCAGGTGCCCGTAGGTGTAGGCCTCGACAGCCAGGCGCAGCCTCGTTTCGCCCCGTGCCCGTCCGAGCCGGTGCTCGGCCGCACGTGCCACCACCTCGAAGTACAGCCACCACAGGCACACCGCGACGGCGACGCCGAGGACGGCGGCGAGCAGCAGGGCCCCGCTCATGGGCCGGTCGGCGGCGCCGACGCCGATGGCCAGGAACGACTCGCCGATGGCCAGGATGACGAACAGGCCATGACGCTCGCTCAGGTGGGCCGGGCTGTGCAGCCGCCACTGGCCGTGCCTAGCCGTGAGGTAGATGCCGACCCAGTCCACCAGGAGGGCGACGGAGAACAGAAGCACCTGTGTCCAGCCCCCGAGCAGCGCCCCGGACACCAGCAGAACCGCGCTCGTCAGCATGGGCAGCCAGGTGATCGCGATCTGCCGTCGCAGCCCGGCGTCACCGGTCGCGGCCACCGCGAAGACCGCGAGGTGCACCCAGCGGACCAGCAGGCAGGCGCTCACCAGCACCACAGGGCCGTTCAGGCCGCCCGGCTCGTCGTCCCATGCTTCGGGGATGGTCAGGCCGACGACGAACATCGCCGTCATCGCGACGACCATTCCCGCCCGCGGCAGACCCTGGTCGGCTCGTGAGTGGTTGCCCAGCCAGGTGTAGCCGGACCAGGTGCCCCACAACAGTGCGAGCATCAGCAGCCCCCGGAGCACGCCGGGAGCGCTGTGCTGCTGGGCCATGTAGCCGTTGAGCTGCGTTATCGCGAAGACGTAGACCAGGTCGAAGAACAACTCGAAGGGCGTCGCACGATGGTCCTCACCGGTGGAGCGAACGTTGCCGTGTCCACGTCTCACACCCATGGTCACCCCTCCAGGTCATGCGACGCGTGCGCGTCCATCGGGGACCAGTGGGCGCGTCTGCGCCGGGACGCGGGGCCTTCGGCAGAAGTAAACGAATGCGGACGGCGCGTTGGCCCACACCGTGCGGCTGACCACGACCTCATCGAACCGCTCGCCCAAGGACTGCCGTAGCCGGCGAGGTACGGTTCCACCGATGTCACGGACAGGTGGCGCATCTGGGCGAGCATCTCGGGGTCGAGCCGGGATACCAGGGGCATGTCCGCAAGAAGCTCCCGCAGTTCGGGATCGAGGTCGGGTCTGGCCAATGTCACGATGAGCTCCTCCTGGTTCAGGTTCAGAAAGCGGCTTTGCCGCCGACCGGCACCGCGTCGGCGTATTCGGACTCGCCGGCGAGCAGCGACTGGAGGCGTGCGACCAACGCCTGCGCCTGCTGGGTGGCGAAGAACATTGCGTGCGCCTCCCGGCTGACCCACCCTTCCGTGACGTGCACGACGTCCCGGTTGCCGGACGAACGGCTGACCAGGAACACGACGCAGTCCTTGTTCGGTAGTGACGGTGCGTTGAGCAGAAGCCGGACCAGTTCGTCGCCCTTACCCGGCTGCGCCGTCATCGTCGCGTGAAATCCATGGCCGACAGACATGGGGACGACCTCCTCACTGTGGTGCGCTGTTCGCTTGTCTCACGCCCCACTTTCGGCGCCGCTCAGGTGGCCCCACATCAGTCGTTCGACTCCGGGTTCACGGCCTTTCCAGGGGCAGGCGACCTACTTGCGTGTGGAGTCACGCCTCTGGAAAACGGCCTGTCCAGGGACCACCGCCCCTGGGCGATTAGGTCATATGACAGATGCCTCGGTGCGACTCTGTGTCTCACCATCGAGGGTGTGACGAGGCTTCCAAGTCCAGAGCAGCTGTCCAAGCGCGAGGTCCGGGACCGTGCCCTGTTCGATCTGGAGGACGGGCCGGTGACCCCGTCGAACCATGCTGAGCTGACGGCTGTCGCGCGTCTGCTCAACGTGCTGCTGGTGAGCCTGGTCGTGTCCTCGTTACAGTACGAGCAGCATGCGCACCTCGTCCGTGCGCCGTCATACCGGCCGATCTCCGAGTTTCTCCACGCCTGCGCGGACCAGGACCGTGGTGGGGCCAGGCTGCTCGCGGCGCGGATCTGGCAGCTCGGCTTCGCCGCCGACTACGACCCGCAGCACCTGTCCGCCCGGTCGTGCGTCACCTTCCAGACCTTCCCCGACGGGGACCTCACGGGCATCGTTACGCAGGATCTCCTCACGGCGCGGATCCTCGTCCAGACCCTGCAGGAGGCGGTGCGCTGGGTCGGGAACAGCGATCCGACCACCCGGCAACTGCTGGAGCGGCTGCTCGAAGAGAAGGAGAGCCAGGCTGACGCGCTCAGCGCGCAGGCGGCTGCGACTCGTCGGGATGCGACGACAGCGCATCCCTGAGCCCCGCGCGGGAGGTGACGCCGAGCTTGGGGAAGATCCGGTACAGATGCGCGCCGACCGTTCGATGCGACAGGTACAGGCGCTCGGCGATCTGCTTGTTGCTCAGCCCGCTCGCCGCCAGCTGCGCGATCTGAGCCTCCTGCGCAGTCAGGGCGGTCGGACCACCCGACGGCACGTCAACCTGCCGGTGGCCGGCCGCGCTCAGCTCGCTCCGGGTGCGCGCCAGCCACGGCTCCGCGCCCATGGCGGCGAACCCGTCACAGGCGAGGAGCAGCTGCCGACGAGCCTCCGACGCCGATCGGCCACGGCGGAGCCTCTCGCCGAACGCGAGCCGTACCCGCGACGCGTCGAACAACCACCGCTCGCTCGCGGGACTGGCCAGCAGAGCCTCCAGCCGCGACATCGCCGCGTCGTCATCGAGAACGAGAGCCTCCGCGCCGGCCTGGATCAGCGCCATCCTGCTCGACAGCGAGGCCACGTCGGCAGCCCGCATCGCCTCTACGTGCGCCCTGGCCTCGACCGTGCGTCCGACTCGCACCGCCGCCTCGACCAGGTCGAACATGACCCAGGTGCAGTGCGGCGCATGCGAGGCCAGGACGCCGGGCGGGCTCATCGCGGCGGCGTGCCGGAAGGCGGCGTCGTAGTCGCCCCGGCCCAGCGCAGCCAGGGCGCGCGGATGGTGCGCGAACAGGGCCGCAGCCGACACACCGCGCGGCAGCGCCCAGTGCGTGATCTCGTCGGCCAGTGTGTACGCCTCGTCGAAACGGCCCCGGCCGGCGGCGACGATCGCCCTGTTGTACAGGAAATACCACTCGAAGAACGAGAAGCCGCTGGCGTCACAGACCCGATGCCCCTCCAGAGCGAGTTCCTCGGCCTCGTCCCACCGGCCGACGAGGTAGTCGTCCAGGCACAGGTGCATCAGGGCGCCGAGGTGCCGGCGGGGTGCTCCGCCGTCCCGCCCCTGCTGGACCAGGCGCCATGAGGACTCGCGGCAGTCGGCCAGGCGGTCCAGGTAGACCGATGCCGTACCGATCCGCATGATGCGCGTGGGATCCCCCTCGTCGGGGAGGGTGCGGAGGATTTCATCGATCGCCGGCCGGGCCGAAGCCGCGGTGCGTACGGGGTCGGGGAACGTCTTGCTCGCCAGTGCGAGCACGTCGGGCGGCGATGGCTTCAGCCTGCGCAGCGCCCGGTAGAACGGTTCCCAGTACTCCGGATCGCTGCTGTACCAGCACAGCAGCAGCAAGGTGTGCATGGCTTCGATCAGGGCGGGGTTGTCGGCGCGGAATCCGTGGTCGCCGGTCTCGATGGCTCCCACCAGGAGGCGGTGCGCGGTGTTCACATCGCCGTCTCCGTTGAGCATCAGGAAGGCGGCCGCGTTGGCGGCCAGCAGGGAACCCGCCGAGTCCGGGTCCGACCGGCGCGCATCCGTCAGGAGCGACTGGGCGTCCTCGACGGCGCCGCCGGCTTCGGCACCGATGTAGGCGGCCTCGGCGAGCCGCCGGCCACGGCTCGCGCTGGTCGAGCTGAGTTCGGCGGCGCGGATCAGAGCCGCGACCGCGGCGAAGGCGTCTCCGCGGAGCATGACGCGGTGCGCCGAGTCCTCCAGCAGTTGCGCCACCGTCTCATCCGGTCCGGTGGCAGCCGCCGCGAGGTGCCACGCGCGGCGTTCCTGGTCGATGTCCAACGCTCCGGCGAGAGCGAGGTGCGCGCTGCGTCGCTCCTCGTGGGTGGACACCGCCACGATCGCCGACCGGATCAGCGGGTGCCGGAACGCGATCCGCGCCGTGGCGTCGTCCACGCGTACCAACTGCGCCCGCTCGGCCGGGGCGAGGCCGGCCAGGCCGTTCCCGGCCCCCACGGCGGCCCTGAGCACCCTGATGTCGCCGTTGCCCTCGAACGTGGCCAGCAGTAGCAGCCTGCGGGTCGGCTCCGGCAGATCAGCCATCCGCGTGGCGAACATCGCCTGGAGCCTGTCGCTGAGCGGAACCACCTCAAGGTGGGTCACCGGGTGATGCGCAGCACCCAGCAGCGTGGACGGCAGCTCAGTCAGCGCCAGCGGATTGCCTTGGGCGAGGTCGAGCAGCCGTCGCCGGACGCGCGGCGGCATCTCCGGGAAACCAGCGTCGACCAACTGCCCGGACGCCTCATGGTCCAGCGGCCGGACCGTCATCTCGGTCAGTCCCCGCGGATCCAGGAAGCTCGCCGCGCCCGTTCTGGCGGAGACCAGCAGCCCGGCCTGGGTACCCTCCAGGCGGCGGGCGACGAAGCTCAAGACGACGGCGCTGGCCCGGTCGATCCAGTGCACATCGTCCACCAGAAGAGCGAGCGGCGCATCGGCGGCTACCGCCTTGACGAGCAAGAGCGTCGCGTTGCAGACCAGGAGCGCGTCCGTGGGCGCCCCCACACCGAAACCGAGCGCCACCGACAACGCCTCCCGCAGACCGGGCGGGAGGCGCTCGATGTCGGCGTTCAGCGGCAGAAGCAGCTGGTTGAGGCAGGAGTAACTGACTTCCGCCTCGAACTCCGACCCTGACGCTCGCAGAACCCGCATGTCCGCCGTGATGGCGAGCTCTGCCACGGCGGCCATGAGAGCGGATTTGCCCACCCCGGGCTCGCCCCAGAGCAACCGCGCGTCGCCGCGTTGCCGGGAGGCATCGAGAAAACCGGCGAGCCGGTCGAGCTCGGCACCGCGTCCGAAGAGTTCACCGCCGCCCACAGGCACCTCACAGCGTCGGCCATGTCCACCTGCCCGACGCGACTCGCCGCACCACGACGGCTGTCGCATAAGGCGTCGAGAGCATATCCCGCGATGCGGCGGACATGGCGGCGTCATTGGCCTCCTTCGGCCGAGAAGGCAGGATCGGGCAACAGTTAGCGAGAATCGAACAAGCCAGAGACCTGGAAGCGCCGATCTCTGGTGTCGATCGATCCCGCAGGCGGCGCTGACCTCGGCTGGGGCGGCGCGCGTACTTACCCGCGAGGCGAGTCATGCGGCACTCCCAGCCCCTGCGCGCCTCGCCTCGGAGGTGCACGCGATCGAGGCCATCCTGCGCCGGTTCACCGAGTCCGCCTCCCACCCGGCCTACCAGGCCATGCTGGAGGTCACCCGCTAAGCGTCTGCCACTGGGCGGCGGCGAGGGTGCCGCCCAGCGGCGCGAACCGGAGTAGCCCAGATCCTGCGGCTCTTCCGACGAGGGCGGGCCGGTGCGACCTGCGCCGTCCGGCCGACTGTGGACGTTTTGCAGCAACACCGCGCCGGGCGCCATGGCGTCACCGGTCGTGCATGTAAATAAACTTTGACATGGTGTCCGGGGTGCTTTACATTGGTTGATGTCAGCTTTGTTTTACATGAGGAGCAGGCATGGCCTTCGAGGAAAAGCGCGCCTGGGTGATGATCGTGGTCTCCGTCGGCGCGTACACGATCTACCTGGTGACCATCCTGGGCCGGGCCGGCGAAGGCCCGCTCGCCGACGTCGCCTACGCGGGAACTCTGCTGTGGACCATCGGTGGCGCCATCGTCGCCGCGATCGTGGCCCACATCGCGATGGCTATCGCGGGCGGCCACGGCGCCGACCGCACTGACGAGCGCGACCGTGAGATCAACCAGGTCAGTGAGCGCATCGGGCAGTCGATCCTCGTCATCGGCGCGCTCGCCGCACTGGTCATGGCCATCGCCGAGCTACGCCACTTCTGGATCGCCAACGCCGTCTACCTGGCGTTCGTGCTGTCCTCGGTGCTCAGCTCGTTTGCCAAGATCATGGCGTACCGCAAGGGCGGCTTCCAGACGTGGTGAAGCCGACGCAGGTCACCAACGCGATCCGGGCCCTGCGGTTCGCGCACGACGAGATGACCCAGGCCGAGCTGGCCGACCGGGTCGGCGTCACCCGCCAGACCATCATCGCGATCGAACAGGGTCGCTACTCCCCCTCGCTGGAGATGGCGTTCCGCATCGCCCGGGTGTTCCGGGTCGGACTCGACGACGTCTTCCAGTACCCCGACACCGAAGGAGACCCCTCATGAGGGCGATTGTCCAGGACAAGTACGGCCCGCCGCACATGCTGAGCCTCGGCGAGGTCCCGATCCCGACGCCCGGCGCCGACGATGTGCTGATCCGGGTACACGCGGCCGGCGTCGACTACGGCGTGTGGCACATCATGACCGGGCTGCCGCTCATCGGCCGCCTCGGCTTCGGCCTGCGCCGGCCCCGCAACCGCGTGCCGGGCATGGACGTGGCCGGCGTCGTGGAGTCCGTCGGCGCCAACGTGACCGCGTTCCGCCCCGGCGACGAGGTGTACGGCGCGGCGACCGGCGCGTACGCGCAGTTCGCGCTCGCCCGCCCGGGCAAGCTCGCCCGCAAGCCCGCCAACCTGAGCTTCACCGAAGCGGCGGCCGTACCCGTGTCAGGAGTGACCGCGTTGCGGGCCGTCGGCCAGGTCACCGCCGGCGAGAAGGTGCTGGTCATCGGCGCCGGCGGCGGGGTGGGCAGCTTCGCGACGCAACTCGCGGTCGCCGGCGGCGCCCACGTCACCGCCGTGTGCAGCACAGCCAAGGCCGACCTTGTCCGGTCACTGGGCGCCCAGGCCGTCATCGACTACACGCGCGAGCCGCTCACCGGGACATACGATCTGATCATCGACATCGCGGGCATCCGGCCGCTGGCCATGCTGCGCGGGCTGCTCACCGAGCGCGGCCGGCTCGCCATCGTCGGCGGCGAGGGCGGCGGTCGGTGGTTCGGCGGGCTCGGCCGGCCGCTGGCCGTCCGGCTGATCACCCCGTTCACGCGCCAGCGCCTGGAGGCGCGGATCGCGCTGACCCGCACCGCCGACCTGGACGCGCTGCGCGACCTCATCGAGGCCGGGACCGTGCGACCGGCCGTCGGGCGCACGTACTCCCTGGCGGAGGCCTCCACCGCGGTGGGTGACCTGGCGGCGGGCAACGCGCCCGGAAAGCTCGTCATCACGGTTGAATGACCCCGGGGCGCCGGGATCAATTGCTAACACGCAGTCGTTGGTTCCGGCTGCAGCGCCGTCACTGACGCCACGAAGCTGATGCCCTCGCAGGCCGGTGATCTCCTGCCGAACGTGTCGTTGTGCGGTAACGATCGGAAGACACGTCATCAGCCCCCGCACCGCGGCCAGCCAGACGCGGGCGGGGGCCTCAGTCGTGGGCGCGGGTGAACCAGAAGTCCGACCAGCTTCAACAAACCTTCCTTTTCTGAAGGTCGCCCGGAGGGGCTGCGCGGACGCCGCAGAGCCTTCAAAAACCTGGGTGGTTCTCATGAACCGGGGACCCGGCGGCCTCCATCACGCCGGCATAGGGCAACACGGTCACCTTCGCGGTGCGGTACTTTCCCCTTTCCACGCCGCTAAGGAGACCCTTCTCGACCATGGGCACCAACCATTCACACGGCCCGGCCGCTCCCAGCTCCCGCGGCACGGTGTGGGCAACGCTGGCCGTCATCGTTCCCCTGGCGCTGGCCACGCTGACCGCCCTGATCTGGCTGTGGCCCACTGAGCGCACCTCCACCGGCCAGCCATCGGCCAGCCTGCAGCAGATGACGGGAACGATCACCTCCATCACCCTCACCCCCTGCATCGAGGAGCCGCCCGCAGACGGCCAACCCCGCGGCCAACAGCCACCGGCTGACCCCGCCACCTGCGGCGAAGCCAAAGTCGACCTGACCAGCGGGCCGCAGGCCGGCCAACGTATCGCCACCCAGCTACCCAGCGGCCCCGGCGCGCAGATCTTCACCGCGGGCGACGACGTGGTGCTGATCTACACGCCGAAAGGCATCCTCGATGTGCCGCCCTACCAGATCTCCGACCACGACCGGTCCTCACCCCTAGGACTGCTCGGCGCCGCCTTCGCTCTGGCCGTGATCGCCTTCGGCCGCTGGCGCGGTGTGACCGCGCTCATCGGGCTGGCCATCACCTTCGTGCTGCTGCTGATGTTCGTCATCCCGGCCATCCTCGCCGGACAGCCACCGCTGCTGGTCGCCATCGTCGGCTCGGCGGCCATCATGCTCACCGTGCTGTATCTGACCCACGGCTTCACCATCCCCACCTCGATGGCTGTGGTCGGCACCTTGGTCAGCCTCAGCCTCACCGGCGCGCTGTCGGTGGCCGCCATCGGCTTGGCCGACCTTAACGGCATCACTGACGAAAGCTCCTTCTACCTGGACATGAACTATCGGATCAACACTCAGGGCCTGCTACTGGCCAGCATCATCATCGGCTCCCTGGGCGTGCTCGACGACGTCACCGTCACCCAGGCGGTCACCGTCACCGAACTGGCCCATGCCAACCCTGGCTATACCTTCGCCCAGCTGTATCGGGCCGCCGCCCGAGTCGGCCGCGCCCACATCGCCTCAGTGATCAACACCATCATCCTCGCCTACGCGGGCGCCTCCCTGCCGCTACTGCTGCTCATCAGCGTCGGCGACCAACCCATCGGCGAGGTATTGACCAACCCGGTCATCGCCCAGGAGATCGTCCGCAGTGTGGTGGGCACCATCGGACTCATCGCCGCGGTTCCCATCACCACCGCCCTGGCCGCCCTGGCCGGCACCCGGCGCACCACATCCGACCACCAACCACCCCCCACAGCACGCCACCGACGGCCGAGGAACCTCCTGATCGACTCCGGGGTGACTGACTGAACAACGGCCGGCACGGGCAGGTTCTCCTCATCGGTCGTGCCTCGACGATGGCCCGCGCGCCGGCCTCATGTACTCGTGTCCAACCAGACGGCACCACCTGTCGTCTGGTTGGACAGGTAGCAGGCTCCGCAAGGTTCTCTTGGGTGGGGCATCCAAAGGCGGCATGGGGCTGCGCACCCCCGACCGGCGTCCGATCATCCCGCCCGGAGAGGACACGTCCTTGACGAGGGAGAGGGCCGCGCCAAATCCCGCACCAAGCGTAAGAACGCCGACCGCACTGCGAATGATCTTCACTTCGCGAGAATACGCGCCCTTCAAAAGCCAACGCCCCGCAGGGACCGGGCTGCTGGACCTGGTCGACACCCCTGAGGTCCTCGTGCTGCGCGAGCGCCTGGCCGCCGTCGGCCCGGTCGCCGACGTCGTCTTGACCACCGAGCAGGAGGCCGTCTACCAGGCCACCGCCACCTGGCTCAATCAGATGTGGACGCTCGGCTCCTCCCTCAGCCGCTTCGAATACTGATGAGCAGCGGGTCGGTGACGACCGCTGAGGTTCGCCGGGCGTTCTTGGGCCGGGCTACGGCTTTTGGGCCGGTCCCAGCCCCCGAGCGTCCCGCGGACCTTGTCTATCCCCCCCGGGCGGAGGGGTGCTTCCTTCATTCGTATGAGTGCCAAAATCATCTCTGGTGGGGAGTTTCCGGACAGCGAGCCTCCCTAGCGTGGCCGTTATGAATTGCGCATTGCTCAGACGGGGCGTGGCCTCTGCGGTGGCGGTCGGCCTTCTGCTCACCGGGCCCGCCGTACAGGCCATGTCAAAGCCCGTCACTGTGGCCCTGCCCCAGCCGACAGGTCCACGCGAGATCGGCACTGTCGCGCTGCACCTGCGTGACGGCTCCAGGGCCGACCCGTGGATCAAGGCACATGACCGGCGTGAGCTGATGATCAGCCTGTGGTATCCCACCCGTCGTCCGGACGGCCACCCCGCTGCGCCTTGGCTGCCGCCTCGCGCCGCCGAGGCCTTCTATCGCAACAGCAGCCTCTCGCCTGCGGCTGTCAGCCTGCCTTTGACCCATGGCCGCGAAGGGGCCCCTGTGGCGGGCCGAGGGCTGCCCGTCGTACTGTTCTCACCCGGCAACGGCGCCGACCGTTCCATGAACACCGCCACGGTCGAAGAACTGGCCAGCTGGGGCTACATGGTGGTCACGATCGATCATCCGGGCGATGCCGGCGAGGTGGAGTTCCCCAACGGCACGGTCACCGGCCGTGTCCTGAAGCCGGTCCCGGTGAGCCGGCTGGACGAGAAGGCCAAAGAGATCAAGGTGCGGGTGGCCGACACGCGATTCGTGCTGGACCGGCTCAAGGAGCTGAACAAGGGGCAGAACCCCGATGTTGAAGGCCGGAAGCTGCCGGAGGGGCTGCGTGGCGCGTTCGACCTGAGCAAGGTCGGCATGTTCGGCCATTCCGCAGGAGGAGCGACGGCCGCCGCGACGATGCTGGAGGATCGGCGGGTCAAGGCGGTTTTGAACCTGGACGGACCCGCCCTCGGCAAGGTGGCCGCCAAAGGATTGGCCAAGCCGTACATGCTCATGGAGGCCGAGATCTTCGACAAGCCCATCCGCGGGCAGAAGGCCTTCTGGTCCCGGCTGAAGGGCTGGCGGCTGCACGTGAAGACCAAGGGCGTCAAGCACAATTCCTATACCGACCTGCCGCTGCTGTACGAGCAGGCGGCGCCGGTGATCGGCCTGTCAAGGGAGCAGTTGCGAGCGGTAAACGGCACACTGTCGGCGGCGCGTTCCGTGGCCGTCACCCGCGCCTACACCATGGCCTTCTTCGATCTGCATCTACGGCGCAAAGGCGACCTGCTCGACAGGCGTTCCTCACGGTTTCCCGAGGTGCAGGTGATCGCTCGTTAGGGCTCACGCGACCAGATGAAGCCGCTCTCGTAGGCGTAAATGGTGGCATGCAGCCTGTCGCGGACCTGGAGCTTAGCCAAGATGGAGGCGACGTGCTCCTTGACGGTCGTGGCGCTGATGCCCAAGGCCGCGCCGATCTCGGCATTGGTCAGGCCGCGGGTGAGGTGCCACAGCACGTCATCTTCGCGCGGGGTCAACGTGTTCAGCGCGGGGGCGGGTGATGGCAGGTGTGGGACCAAGCGCTTGATCAGCCTGGAGGTGATCGCCGGGTCGAGGAACGACTGGCCCGCCGCGGTCAGCCTGACCACCTCGATCACCCGCCTCGGCTCGGCGTCCTTGAGCAGGAAACCGCAGGCGCCCGCGCGTAGCGCGGTGTGGACATATTCCTCCAGCCCGAACGTGGTCAGCATCACCACGCGGACCGCCGGCAGCCGGCGGGTGATCGTGGCGGCGGCCGACAAGCCATCGGTGCCGGGCATCCGGATGTCCATCAGCACGACGTCCGGAACCTCGGTGATGGCCTGCGCGGTCGCCGCCGCCCCATCGGCGGCCTGGCCCACCACCTCGATATCGGGTTCGACCGACAACATCGCGGAGATCCCGGCCCGGACCATCGCCTGGTCATCGGCCACCAGCACCCGGATCACACGCCCACCTCGGGCAGCCAGATCCGCACCCACCTGCCACGGCGGACCATGCCGCCGTCGGCCGCGTCGACCACCGCCCGCAGCCGTCGTCTGGCCCCCGCATCCGCCATGCCCGAGAGCATAACCCCAGTGGGAAGGCAGCTCACCACGAGCATCCCATCGTGACTAAGAAGCTCGCGGGCGACCCAGAACGCTGTCGCCTCCACAGCTCCCTGCAGTTGGCGCGGCTCGCCGAGAAAGCGCACGACCGCTTCGTGGCGGGCCGCCAGTGCGGTGATCCCGGCCAGGCACGGGGGCGGGGCATTTTCGCCCATCGGGCTACGTAGCTCATCGAGCAGGTCCCGCAGGGCGTCCAGCCCTGCGCGCGCCTCGACCATCACGGTCTCCAGGTCCACGGCGGCCACCACCGCCTGCGCGCGCAGCAACGCCGTCGAACGCAGCCTGGCGGCGATCCTGGCCCGCTCCGCTTGTGCCGCTTCCTCGCTCAATCGGTGATGGCGCACGACGGCGGCGGCATGACGACCGGCCCGCCTGGTCGTGATCGCCACGCCTGCCGCCCACACCCCCGCCATCGGCATCAACAGGCAGACGCTCAGCACCGCCCAGACGCCCACGCGGTTACCGGTGATCTCCGGGCTCCAGGCCAGCGCCGCCCCGGTCGTCACCGCCACCGCCGCCGGTGCCGGCCAGCTTCGCAGCCGCCTCGCCGCGCCAATGCCATACATCATGATCAACTCCACCCAGCCGCTCCACAAGAAGCCCCCGCCTGACGGCACCGGCCAGCCCGCCCATCGCGCCGCCACCAGGAGCGGATATATGGACAAGGCCAGGGGCACGGCCACGACCGGCCGGTGTGTGTGGAAACGCAGTGCCAGGGCGTGCACGACGAGCAGCGGCAGGAGTGGAACCAGCGTTCGCGCGGACAGCGGAGGACCCGCCCCAGGTATCAGCAGCCCGCCCACCGGAATCCCAGCGGCCAACCCCACCAGTGCCCACGTGTGCAGCCTGCCGCCCGGCCTCTCGGTGGCGGTCTGATTGATGGTCAGAGGGAGTTCCGCACGCACCGACCAGCCTCGTGCCGACCGGCCGGCCGACAGTGAGCCGCCCGCCGCCGCCAGGTCGGCCCGCAGCACCGAAAGGCCGCTACCGCATCCCCCGGCGAACGGCTCGCCCGCCTCCGCACGTCCCCAGTCGTCGACCGTGACCACTAGCCGGTCACTCCGCCGTGCCAGGCCCACCTCGACGCGCGCTCCGTGGGCGTAGCGCCGACAATTGGTCAGTGCCTCGCGCACCACGCGGAAGGCCAGCGCGGCGATGAGCGGCGGCGCGGACTCCACGCTCCTGCGATAGACCGGTGGCCGCCCCGGCCATTCCGCGACCAGCGCGTCGACCTCTGCCAGGTCGGTTCGCGCCGCCCGCTGATCGAGGGCGGTCAGCCGGGTGAGCTCGGCCACGGCCAACCTCCCCTCCGTCGCCGCGTGCGCGCTCGCTTCGGCCTTCAGCCGGGGATCGGCGACGTGCAGCGCGGACGAAGCGCCGATCATGATGCCGGTCAGCCGATGCGCCGCGGTGTCATGGAGGTCGGCGGCGAGCCTGTGCCGTTCGGAGGCCGCTGCCAGGCCGGGCACTGCCCACTCTCCCGAGCGGTAGGCCGCCAGCGCCCGGCGTCGCGCCCCGCGCAGCCGGGCCGACCTGCCCAGGGCCCAGCTCGTCGCGCCCAGCCCCACGGCCAGTAGCGCCGTGCCGACGATCTCCAGCGGAGTCCGGCCGAGGACGGCGACGACACCCGTGGCCGCGACGATCGCGGCCGCGGCACTCCACGCCGTCACGCTCGCCGTGCACCGGTAGGCCACGTACGACAGGAGAACGACGGCTGCGAGCAAGCTGATCCACCACATAGCCACCCTCGCAGCTCATATGAAGACTCGTCCCACGCGGGCACAGTTGGTGTGACCGGCGGGTGAGGCCGCTGCCAGGAGCCCGAAGGCAGCGGCCTCAGCGACGATGGTTCGCATGTGTTCATCGTCACCGGTAACGGCCTCGTCAGGTGATCGGCCAAAGGTACACCGGTCATCATCCGCCCGGCGGGTCGCGCACTCCTCGTAGGCGAACTCGCCGTGGTAGCGGATGGTGATGCCGGTGGCCGGATGAACCCCGACGAATTAACGGGCGCGACCACTGGCGGGGTCTGTCAGCCCTCCTCGTGCCTACTTGTGCTGCAGCCGCAGCAGTTGCTTGCCCAAGTTCTTGCCGTCGAAGAGCCGGTTCATCGTGTCCACCGCGTCCTCGACGCCGCCCTCGTGGACGTCCTCGGCCCACACCAGGCGACCCTGCCGGATCCAGTCCACGAGCCGACGCGTCGCCTCGTCGAACCGGTCGACGAAGTCGGTGACGATGAACCCTTTCATGTCCGCGCTGCGCACGGTGATAGTCGACAGGTTGGTGGGCCCGTAGGCCACCGCCTCGTCGGAGTACCCGCTCGAGATCCCGCCGCACATGACGACCGTGCCGCGCTGCGCGATGTTCGCGATCCCGGCCTCCAGGATCCGGCCTCCCACATTGTCGTAGAAGACGTCGACGCCGTCGGGGGCAAGCTCGTGGGTCCGCGCTCTGACGTCTTCGGCCTTGTAGTCGATGACGTCGTCGAAGCCGCCGACCTCGGAGAGCCAGCGCACCTTCTCGGCGCCACCGGCGATGCCGATCGTGCGAGCGCCCGCGAACCGGGCCAGTTGCCCGGCCACCGACCCGGTGGCACCGGCAGCGCCGGAGACCAGGACCACGTCACCCGGGCGAGGAGAGGCGAGCTGGAGCATCCCGAAGTACGCTGTGAGGCCCGTGGTGCCCAGCACGCCCAGCGCCGCCGTCACCGGCACGCCCTCGGGGACCGGCCGCGCGACGGGCGTACCCACCGCGGCCGCGTGGATGTGCTCCAGCAGCGCCGCCGAGTGCGACCCCGGCTGGGCCACCACGTGGGTCTGCCAACCGAAGTTGCCGGTCACGACGGCGCCGACCGGGAGCTCGTCGGTCTTGCTGACGACGACCTCTCCCACCGCGTGACCCCGCATGACCTCGCCCAGCGGTACCGGCGGCGCGTACGACGGGCCGTCGTTCATCCAGCCGCGCATCGCCGGGTCGAAGGCCAGCCAGTCGACGCGGACCAGGACCTGGCCGGCGCCGGGCTCGGGGACGGCCACCTCGTCCAGCACGAAGTCGTCGAGGGTCGCGGTCCAGGTCGGCCTGTGGGCGAGCCGCAGCTGTCGATTGACGAGTCGAGTCATACGGGCCAAGATACCTGAAAAGGTCTAAACGCTCTACCAATAGCACGCACAGGAGGCGTCGAATGGTGGCTCACCCCTCGCGGCCGGTCATCGGTCTCACCTACTCCTCGACGGATCTCGAACGGTTCTCCCTGTGGCGCAACATGCTGCACGGGTTCGCCGAGGCAGGTGCGGTGACGCTGACCATCGACTGCCACCAGCCTCACGACGACATCGCGGCGGTCGTACGCCGCCTCGACGGCCTGGTGGTCAGCGGGGGCGCCGACGTCGACCCGGCCGCGTACGGCGCGGACCCCGGCGACCCGGCGATCCGCGACATCGACCCGATCCGGGACCGCAACGAGCAGGCCGCGCTGCGCGCCGCGCTCGACGCCGGCCTCCCGGTGCTGGCGATCTGCCGTGGCCTGCAGCTGGTGAACGTCACGCTCGGCGGGACCCTCTATGCCGACCTGAATCGCGACCTCGCGGGCGAGGTCGCCCACGAGCTGCGCGAGGAGGCGCTCGCGTGGCCGCTCCATATGGTGGACGTCACCCCCGGATCGCGCCTCTCGCAGTGGCTGGGCGGGACGAGCGGGCGGCTGGCCGTCAACAGCGAGCACCACCAGGGCGTCCGCCGGCTGGCCGACGGGCTGGTCGCGACGGCGGTCGCCGACGACGGCCTGGTCGAGGGCGCAGAGCTGAGGGACCATCCGCTGGTCGCCGTGCAGTGGCACCCCGAGATCCTGTGGCCGAACGAGGAGCACGCGCTCCAGCTCCTGAGCGGCTTCGTCGACGCGTGCCGGACCGACCCGGCGGCGGGTCAGTCGGTGTCCGCCGGCGCGGGGGTCACGACCGTCGTGACCGACTGAGCCAGGACGGCACGGGCGCCCCGACGCTGGTGAACGCCTCGTCCGGCAGGAGTGTGGGGTCCTTGTAGAGGGACCACGTGCACTGGTCCCGGCCCGGCCCTTCGCCGTCGGGGCGCACCGGCGGTTCGACCACCCGCAGCGGCATCCCGAGGTGCTCGATGGGGGCGCGCTGCTGCAGCTGGCAGCAGTGCACGCAGTAGTGGCACACGCCGGTGGTCCGCCACGCCCAGTCGTGCTCGCTCTGGGTGAAAGTCCGGCCCGGCGTGGACTCCGGGTCGACGTACGTGCGCCCGCCCGAGCCACAGGGCTCGAACCGGACCACCCACCGGTCCGGCTCCTCCCAGACCTCGAAGTTGCCGTCCCGCTCCGGCCCGCTGAGGTGGCCGCGGGTGGCCTCGAAGATGTCGAGCACCAGCCGCTCCAGGGACTGCCGCCACGGCCTTGTCGCGGGGTCGTACTTTTCCCCCAGCGCCGCGTAGTAGTGCGCCAGGAGCCGATCCCAGAGCGGACCGACACAGTCCTCGCCGAGCACGTCGACACCGACGGCGATCAGGGCGCACAGGGCGTCGGTCGCGGGATCGTGGGCGGTCTGCCATACCATCCGGCCTGCCTCGAGCTGCGCCTCCGCGCCCGGGGTGTCCCGTGCGCGCGCCCGTACGCCGAAGGCGGCGAGGTGCTCGCGGTAGGTCGCCCAGCCCGCCTCCAGCGTCTCGGCGGTCCGAGCGGCCAGGTCGCGGGTCGGTGCCAGATTCCCGTCAGGCACGCCCAGCTCGACGAGCAGGGCGGGCAGCTGCCCGAGCCAGAGCAGGTAGAGGTCGAAGGCCTCCTGGGCCTCCTGGGCGGTGAGCTCGGCGAGACTCACCGCCGCCTCGGCGTCGTCCGCGGCCAGCGCCTCGCGGGCCCGGACGTAGGTCGACTCCCCCTGCTGTGCCCAGTCCTCCAGCCGGACCGCGTGGCCGAGCAGCTCGTTGTGCCCGACCGCGGTCGGCGGCCGCACCGTCAGGCCCGCTCGAACAGGCGCCGTTTCTCCCAGTCGGTGACCGTCTCCATGAGGAACGCCTTCTCCTCCTCGCGGCCCATGGCCAGCAGGTGGGTGTGTGTGGCGGGGCCCAGGGCGGCCCGCATCTCCTCGCTCTGCTCGAACAGGTCGAGCGCGTCGTGCAGGGAGCCGGGGATGAGCGGGACGTCCTCACGGGTGTACATGTCGCCGCACTCGATGGTCGGCATGGGCATCCCGGCCTCGATGCCGTCGGCGCCGGACAGCGCGATCGCGCCGAGGGCGACGTACGGGTTCACGTCGGCACCGGGGATCCGGTTCTCGATGCGGCGGGTATCGCCCGAGCCGACCACGCGCAGCGAGCAGGTGCGGTTGTTGTCCCCGACCGCGATCACGGTGGGCGCGAACGAGTGCGGCTGGAACCGGCGGTAGGAGTTGACCATCGGCGCGTACATCAGCGTCGCCGCCTCGGCGCGGGCCGCGAGCCCGGCCACGAAGCCGTCGAAGCGCGGGTCCGCACCCAGCGGCGTGGACGTCTCACGGTCCCAGAGGCTGACGTGCACGTGGCAGGAGCTGCCGTCCGCGTCGATGTTCCACTTGGCCATGAACGTCGCCGACTTCCCCATCCGGGCGGCGATCGTCTTGACGCCGAACTTGTAGAGGAAGTGCCGGTCCGCCATCTCCAGGCAGGTGGTGTGCTTGAGGTTGATCTCGTGCTGCCCGAGCCCGTACTCGCCGGCGTACGCCTCGATCTCGACGCCGGCCTGGTCCATCTGCCGGATGACCTGCTCGATGAACCCCTCGGACCGCAGGCAGGCCAGCGCGTCGTATGCCGCGTGGTAGCGGCTGGAGGGCGTGAGGGTCCGGTAGCCGTCGTGCCAGGCCGTTTCGTAGCTCTCGTCGAAGAGATGGAACTCCACCTCGGTGGCCGCCTGCAGGGTGACGCCGAGAGCGTCGAGCCGTACAAGCTGGTCCTTGAGGATCTGCCGCGGCGCGAACGGGATCGGGACACCGTTCTCGTCGACCGGGTCGCAGATGACCACGGGCAGGCCGGGCATCCACGGGACCCGACGGATGGTCGTGAGGTCCGGGACCAGGAACACGTCCGGGACGCCGGCGCCCATGCCACCGATGTGGTCGAGCCCCGGACGTACGTCCTGCTCGATGTCGACGCCCCACAGCATCAGCGGGATCTTGTAGGCGTCGGTGCGGCCCAGGTTCTCGACGAACCCGGCAGCGGCGACTCGCTCCGAAAGGCAGCGACCGGCGTTGTCCGGCGTCACCAGCAGCATGCCGTCGACGAGACCGGCGTCGATCTGCTTGATGAGCTCGTTCACCGAGAGGAGCCCGCTTCGAATCGTCTCCGTCTTCATTCGGCACTCCTCGTGCGTGCAAGCGAAGGGTTAAGGTCTATTTTCTGAACCATATTTGTCCTGGCTTTCTGTGTCAACGATCACGACGACGCGTGACGAAGGCGCGGATGACGTTCTCGGTCATGCGGGACACGCCGTTCTCGGTGTCCGCCTGCAGCAGCGAGCCGGTCCAGGCGATCGAGCCGGTGGAGAAGACCTCGCCGCCGCCGGGCGTCGCGAAGTAGACGATGTCGGCGTGCACCTCGGGGTCCTGCTCGCCTCCGCCGTGCTTGGGCAGGTTCATCGGGATCTCCTCGATGGCGCGCTGGTAGAAGTTCGAGTGACCGCGGGAAGTGGCGAGCACCACGGCGTGCCGCGGCGTGCCGAGGGCCGCGTCGGCCCGGTCGATCTCGTCGCCGGCGGCGCCGTCCATCACCAGCCCGTACGCCCCGATCGGCTCCTCGTCGACGCCCTCGAAGATCCAGGCGTGCTCGGGGTCCGCGGCCGCCTCGGTCCGGAAGTACGGCTCGGAGTGACCCCACCCCTGGGCGGCGAAGCCGACCCCGGCCAGGGCCTGTGGCGCCCGGCCGCGGTGGCGCCAGAGCCCGCCGGGCAGGCCGGTCGACATCAGCGTCACCTCACCCGGGAGCGACTCCCAGCAGCGGACGCCGGCCTGGCCGCGCCGGATCTCGATGACGAGGGGGTCGTCACTCAGGACGCCGGTGACCCAGTACCAGCCGTTACCGCCGAGGTAGAGCAGCCCGCCACCGCCGTCGCGGTACGCCGTCAGCGCGTCGAGCATCTCCTCGGAGGTGTACTCCGGGTGCGAGCCCGACACCACGGCTGCATACGGGCGCAGGTAGTCGGCGCCCCGCTGGTGCACCTCGTGGTCGGTGAGCACATCGGCCTCGATGCCGCGCCGCGCGAGCCACTCGATCAGGTACATGTCCGAGGAGAAGGCGCGGCCCGCTCCCCCGACGACCCACATGCGGTAGCCGCGGCGCATGTTCACGATCTGGCGGCGCGCGGCCGAGAGCATGACCCCGCTTCCGTCGGGGTGGTGGTCGTACATCGACAGCCCGAAGGAGTGGTCCCCTATGTGCGCCAGGCTCTCCGGGGCGACCACCACCTCCTGGTCGGTCATCGCCGAGGTGTCCAGCCCGTTGAAGAGGGCCTCGTTGGCATAGGCCAGGTAGGTGAACGTGGGCAGAACGACCGCGACCTTGCGGCGCTCGTCGGAGGATCTCGGCACCACGGAGATCGGCACCACGTCGGACCCGTCGGCGTTCTCGACGACGATGCCGTAGACGCCGCTCTCGAGCTCCTCGGGGAGTGGTGCGGTGATGAGGACCGGCCAGCCCGCGTCGACCAGGTCGGTGGCGTGAAAGTGCGCCGCGGCGTACTGGTCCGTGGCGAGGGTGAAGTCTAGGCACCGGCCGGTGAAGGTCCGCCCGGTCACGGCCCGCGCCGGTCCGTTGACCAGCGTGCCGTCCGGCTGGCCGGGCACCACGGCCCTGGCGACCGTGGGATCGTCGCCGTAGGAGAAGGCCAGGTCCCAGGCGGCCACCGGCTCCAGGGCGCGGACGTTCGCCTCGGCCCGCGCCAGCGCCTCGAGCTGCGCGTCGTCGGGGTGCGAGCCGAGGACGAACGGCAGCTCGACCTTGCCGGTGAAGTGGTCGTCCGCCTGCCCACGGGTGGCGCCCTCGACGGGCTCGACGGCGCGGCCGCGGTGCGCCGCGACGGTCACCGGACCTGTGAGGTCGACCGGACCGACGGGCGTCGACGCGGCCGCGTCGAGCCGCACGCCGCGCAGGGGGTCCACCGGCAGCGCCAGGACCCGGACGCCGTCCGGTCCGAGCATTCCGACCACCAGGTGCCACTGGTGGTCGACCAAGCGCTCGGCGGCCGTGACGAGCACGTCGCCGCTGCCCGGGTCGGCGAGCCCCGGGCGACCGTCCCGCAACTGCAGCGCAGGCCCGGAGGCCAGGGAGACGAGGGACTGCACGGGGGCGGACCCGACGTCGCCGGAGTAGACGAAGGCACCCAGGGTGGCACGGGTGTGGGACGCCGTGGCGGCGGGACCCGGGTCGCCGTGGAGGAACGAGCCGACGCAGGTCGGCGCCAGGCTCGCGTCGTACCGCGCGGCGGCCTGCCAGCCGACGGGGCGGTCGAGCGAGGGCTCGTCGGCGCTCGCACTGATCAGCCGCACCAGGCGGACGTCGACCGGGTCCGCGGCACTGACATGGACGGAGACCTGGTCGCCGCGCTCGTAGGAGAGGCGGTCGGTGTAGGCGCGGACGGGCAGGCTGGGCATGTGACTCCTCGGTCAGGTCGTCGTGGTCGTTGTGATGCTCGGCGTGGTCGCGCGTGGGCGACCTCCGATCAGATCGGTCCCGCGGCCAGGTAGCCGCCGTCGACGGGCAGGTTGGCCCCGTGGACGTAGTCGGCCAGCGGGGAGCTGAGGAACAAGATGGCGTCGGCGATCTGCTCCGGCCGCGCCCAGACCTTTGTCGGGACGGCGGCCGCGATGGTCGCCTTGGTCTCGGCGTCGTAGATGTCGGTCAGCTCGGTACTGGTGAACCCGGGCAGGATCGAGTTCACGTTGATGCCGACCGGCGCGCAGTCCAGGGCCATCTGCCGGGTGAGATTGACCCAGAGGCCCTTGCTCGCGCAGTAGGCCGCGAAGCCGGGGTTGCCGACCATCCCTGAGACGGAGCCGACCACGACGACCTTGCCACGGCGGCCGGTCTCCTTCATGTGTCGGATCGAGGCCCGGGCGCACCGAAAGATGCCGTCGACGTTCACGTCCATGTGCCGGCGCCACAGCTCGTCGTCGGTCTCCTCGGCGCTCGATGGCTCGATCACCGCCGCGCTCAGCACGACGATGTCGATGCCGCCGTCGGCGCAGAGGTCCGCGAACACCGTGGTGACCGCGTCGGCGTCCGCGACGTCGAGCCGGCGGTGGGTGATCCGCTCTGCCACCTCGGGCGCCGGCGGGAGGGCGGTCAGCCGATCGCGGCGCGAGAGCGTGACCACGCACGCTCCCGCCTCGGCCAGGGCGACGGCTGAGGCCCACCCGATGCCGGTGGCGCCGCCGACCACGACGGCTCGCTTGCCCTGGAGATCGATCGACCGCATCCTTGAGGTCCTTTCCGACGACGGAGCCGACCGGGACGGCCGTCCGTGTGATGCTGCGCGTTCCTCCGCAGCTTGGAGGTCGAGACTGGGTGCCGCGCGGGCCGGGCTCCCTCGGTCGATCTGCGCAGATCGCCGAGGAGCCCGGCCCGCGCGTCGGTTCTGCGTCGGTTGTAGGTGTTTCCGGTCAGTCCTGAGACGGTCTGCCCTCAGTCGTACGGCGGTTCTCGAGGAGCTCCGCGTACCGATCGGGTCGCCGCGCCCGCGTGACGGCCGTGACCACGGCACCGATCACGAACGACGCGGCGAGGGCCACCAGGATCGCGGTGGCCGCAGCGTTGGTCCCGACGAGGAGGTCGAAGTTGCGCACGATCATGTAGAGCACGAAGCCGAGGCCGATCAGGGACAGGACCGGGGCGAGTACGGAGCCCCACAGCGGGGTGTCCGCGTGGTACCGGCGGTGGAAGGCGATGACCGAGATCGAGGTCAGCGCCATCAGGGCGATGACGCCGAGCGTGGCCGCGCCGGAGAACCAGGTGTAGACCTCGGTGATGGGGTCGAGGCCGAGCAGGAGCATGAGGACCAGCACCACGACCGACATGACGGTCACCACGACCGACGAGTGAGACGGGGCCCGGTGCTTGGGGTGCACCTCGCCGAGGAAGCCTGGCAGGAGCTTTCCGTTGGCGAGGTTGAACTGGTAGCGCGCCACCACGTTGTGGAAGGAGAGCACGCAGGCGAACACGCTGGTGACGAGGAGGATGCGGACGGCGTCCTCCATGGCCGTGCCGACGTACTGCGTGGCAAGGTTCTGGACCACGTTCGAAGGGTCCGCGCCGGAAACGGCGGCGGCGCCGTCCGCGCCGATTCCGATGGCAATCGAGTAGGACGTGAACGCATACATCGTTCCGATCAGCGCCACCGCGATGTACGTCGCCCGCGGGATCGTCCGGGTCGGGTTGGTGGCCTCGCTGCGGAAGACCGCGGTGGCCTCGAACCCGATGAACGCGAAGAAGGCGAACATCAGCCCGAGGCCCGGGGTGCCGTCGAAGGCATGGCTGGGGTCGAGCGGCTGCGCCGAGAAGCCGGAGACGCCGCCCTGGGCGAGGATGGCGATGTCGATCACGAGGACGACCAAGGCCTCGAGCACCAGCGCCACGCCGAGGACCTTGGCGCTGACCTCGATGTCCCGGTAGCCGAGCAGGGCAACAACGATCAGGAACGCGAAGGCCGGCACCCACCAGTCGACGGTGAGCCCGAGGTACTGGTCGACGACGGCCGCGGCCGAGACGCCCAGCAGGGCATAGAGGCCGATGAGAAGCAGGTAGTAGGAAACCAGCGCCAGCGAGGCGGTGCCGGCGCCGGAGATCTTGCCGAGCCCGGCCTGGACGTAAGAGTAGAACGCGCCGGCGTTCTGCACGCGTCGGCTCATCAGCGTGAAGCCGACGGCGAAAATGCAGAGCACCACGACGGCACTGAGAAAGTACAGGGGTGCCGCCGCGTTGCCGCTGAGGGCGAACACCAAGGGGAGGACCGCACAGGCGGCACCGAGCGGCGCCACGGCCGCGATGACCATGAAAACGATGGATCCGACGCCGAGGCCTCGGTGCAGCAGGGCGGTCTTCTCGCCGGGGCCCGCAGGCTCTGCTGTCTGGGGGTCGCTGTACGCCGTCATACGCTGACTCCTTGCTCGTGCTTCCCTACCGGGAGCCGAAGGTGGGTGTGGCTCGTGGCCCGAGCCACCAGAGCGTTCAGGGAGCCGACAGTGACGCACCCCATACCCAATTGTCTATTGGCTCGATATTCAGACCTTTAGGGGCCGGGTGTCAAGACCCTCGGAGCAGACGGCGGAATTCCGTCCGCGGGAGGTCAGTCCTCGGGGGTCACGTACGCTGCGGAGATGCCGCCGTCGACCCTCAACTCGTGACCGGTCACGTAGCTGGAGGCGTCGCTGAGCAGGTAGAGGGCCGCCTCGGCCATCTCCTCCGCGGTGCCGAACCGGCCCGTGGGCACGTGCACCATTCGCCGCGCCACCTCATCCTCGGAGAAAAGTGCGCTCAGCATCGGTGACTGGACCGGTCCGGGACTCAGCACGTTGACCCTGACGTTCTTGCGGGCCAGCTCGACGGCCATCTCCCGCGACATCGCCACGACGGCACCCTTCGAGGCGGTGTAGGCGATCTGGGACACCGCGGAGCCCATGCTGGCGACCAGCGACGCCGTGTTGACCACCGCGCCGCCGCCACCCGCCACCAGGTGCGGGATGCCGTGCTTGCAGCACAGCATCACGCTGCTGACGTTGACGCGCAGGGTGCGTTCGAAGGTTTCGAGCTCCTCGCGCAGCACCGATGCGTCCTCGGCGAGCGCCACGCCGGCGTTGTTGAACAGGGCGTCGATCCGCCCATGGCGGCGGGACGCGCCGACGTAGAGCTCGGCCACCTGGGCCTCGGCGGTGAGGTCGCAGGCGACGAAGTCATCCGCCCCTGTGTCGTCGGCCCCGACGAGGTCGACTCCGACGACGGTGGCCCCCTCCCGCTTGAAGACGGCGACTGCGGCCCGTCCGATGGCGCCGGCGGCCCCGGTCACCACGACGACCTTGCCATCGAGCGCTCCGGTCACGAGACCTTGACCCCGAACCAGCGCGCGAGCCGGGTGCCGATCAGGTAGGTCGTGGGGCTGAACGCCCACTGGCTGATGATTTTGCCGCTGTTGGCGTGGAAGTAGCTAGGCACCTCGGTCCACACCGTCTGGGCCAGGCGGCGCTGGAGGCGGCGGTTGTACAGGTCGTGGACGGAGCGGCGCACGGAGATCTTAGTGGCCTGTCCGCGCACGAGCTTTCCGGCCAGCTTCGCGGCGAACCGCGCTTGGGCCTCGTAGAAGGTCACCAGCGGGATGCCGCTGGTGTTCGGACCGAAGATCATGAAAAAGTTCGGGAAGTTCGGCGTCATCAGCCCGTAGAGCGCTTCCGCACCCTCCTTCCACTGGTCGCGCAGGTCGACGCCGTTCTCGCCGAGGACCCGGAAGGTGCTGAGGAAGTTCGCCGCGTCGAAGCCGGTCGCCAGGACGATCATGTCCAGGTCGTGTTTCTTACCCTGGGCGTCGACCACTCCCGTGGGCGTCACGTTGGCCACGGCATGGGGGACCAGCTCGACCTTGGGGCTCCGGAGGGCGTGGTAGTAGGTGTCGCTCACGACCGTGCGCCGGGCCTCGACCGAGAACGGCGGCCGCAGCAGCTTCATCAGGTCCGGTCGCGACGACATCTCCTGCTCGAGGTAGGCCTCGACCATCTTCTGGCGCTTCTGGTTGACCCGGCCGCCGGTGCGGGCGTGGCTCGCGTGGTACTGGCGGAGGTCGTAGTCGAGATAGAGGCGGTAGCGGCGCCAGTAGTAGACCGGTTTGAACCGGTTCCACCGCCGCTCCCGCGAGCTGAAGTCCCGCGCCTGCTTCGGCAGCAGCCAGTTCGGCTCGATCTGGAAGACCTTGACCGCCTTGCCCTGACGCTCGGCCTCGGTCACGATCTGCACCGCCGACGAACCGGTCCCGAGGACGCCGACCGTCTTGCCCTCCAGGGACAGCTCGTCCCGCCAGGTCGAGGTGTGGCAGATGTCGCCCTCGAAGGGGGTCTCGCCGCGCATGAACGGCGGGATCAGCGGGGTGTTGAGGAACCCCACCGCTGAGATCACCGCTTTGAACGGCCCATGCGTCTCGCCGTCGGCCGTCTCGATGGAGTAGGTCCGGGTGGACTCCGACCAGCGGACGGTGGCAACGCTCGTGCCGAGCAGGGTGCGCTCGTACAGCCGCCACTTGCGTGCGACGTGCTGGAGGTAGCCGAGCAGCTCGTGCCAGTCCGCGTGCGTGCGGGTCCAGTCGTAGGGCTCGAAGGAGAACGAGTAGATGTGCGACTCGAGGTCGACCTCGGCACCCGGGTAGCGGTTGACCCACCAGGTGCCGCCGATCTCCTCGGACCGTTCGAACATGACGAAGTCGTCGACGCGCTGCTTGATCAGGGCGATGGCGGCGGCGATCCCGCTGAAGCCGGCACCGATGATGGCGACGTCATGGGCGCCGTTCGCGGGTGACTGCTTGCCTTCAGGAGCATTCACGGGAACCTCGATCCGTACTTACTGGTCATATGGTCCAACTTTTAGACCATTATCGATGGTGTCGAGCCTGCGCGTGCACGGCGGCCGCTTTCTCGAAGCACTCGCGGGGCGCGCGGATCACTCCGGCACCGATCTGGCCGCCGTCGCGGCCGGCGAGACCGACGTCCATGACGGGCAGCACGCCGGTCTCGAGCACCTTCCGCACGTCGACGGCGGTCGGCGTACCGCGGAACCCGAAGAGCGGGATCCGGTAGTCGGGGTTCTCCCCGTGGGTGATCTGGTACATCTCGCGGTTGCGCTCGATCATCACTTCGGGAGAGCCGCCCTGGTATGCCTGCAGGGACAGGGCGCAGGCCTGGGCGAAGCCACCGAGGCCGACGGTCTCGGTGATCGGCGACTCGCCGCCCATCCAGGTGATCTCGCCCTCGGCGTGACCGGGGAAGAGCTTGCCCTGGTGGATCGGCGGCGGCCCCTCGAACCACTGGTCCCCCGTCCCGGCGACCTTGATCGCGAAGCCCTTGCAGCTGAACGCCATGGCCGAAACCAGGGTCGAGCCGGCGACGCCCGCCATCGCGTCCGCGCTCGCCTTGGCCGCGGCCATGGACAGGCGGAGGAAGAAGTAGTCGTTCTCGGCGAGGTGGAGCATCGTCTCGCGCACGTTCGGCACGTCCTCGGCGACCATGTCCAAGACGGCGGGCAGGATCTCCCGGCTGAACAGCACCGACGCCGCCGCGTTGCGGCTGTGGACCTCGTCGCCCATCCGCAGGGCCCGGGCGATGAGCGGCTTGAGCGCGATGCCACCCCGCCGGCGGATCGCCTCCCCCACCACCGGCGCGAGCACCTCATTGACGTACACCAGCCGGTCGTGGACGCCCTGGTCGTAGCAGCCGTAGTTGAGCCGGCGCGGCTCCTTACCCTCGTAGAAGTTGCAGAAGCCAACGTTCCCGTGCGTGCGGTTCTCCACGACGAACACCGGCATGGACGCGGTGTAGATGCCGGCCAGAGACCCGACCGCGCCGTAGTCGTGGCAGGCGCCGACGACGATCTCGCCGCTTTCGAACCCGGCGATCGCCTCCGCGCGCGTCGCGGCGAGCCCCTCGAAGAGCGCGCCCCCGATCAGCGCCTCGCGCTGCCCGCCGACGTACTCGGACCAGGGCATCGGGGCCCCGGAGGTGAGGACCAGGTTGTCCGCGTACCCGGGAATGACGTCGCGGGCGATGCCGACGTCGACCACCCAAGGGTCGGCCGTGGTGAGCCGCTCGAAGGCCTCGGCATTCGCCACGTCGATGTCGAGGGGGCACGTGACGGCGGGCGTGGTCACCATGCGACGACCCCGCCGTCCACCAGGAGCGTCTGGGCGGTGATGAACGACGCCCGGTCCGAGAGCATGAACTCGACCACCTCGGCAACCTCGCGCGGCTCCCCGATCCGCTTGAGCATCGCGTACGAGGCGGCGACCTCCTCGCCGCCCGAGACCCGGGCCATCGACGGGCTCATCGGGGCCCGGATCACTCCCGGGGCGATGTTGTTCACGCGGATCCCCCGCGGCGCGAGCTCGTCGGCCAGGTAGCGCGTGTAGGCCGCGATGCCGGCCTTCGTGGCGCCGTACACGGAGGCGCCGGTGAATCGGCTGAAGTGGCCGGTCAGGCTGCCCACGTTGACGATGGCGGTGCCGTGGGCCAGGCGAGGTGCGCAGACGTCGGTGACCCGCGCCATGCCGGCGATGTTCACCTGGAACATCAGCTCGAGCTTCGCCTCGTCGAGCTCGCCCAGGAAGGAGTCCCGCAGGACCCCGGCGCAGTTGACGAGACCGGCCAGCTGCTCCCCCGGCTCGAGGACCGTCGCGACGGCGTTCTCGATGCTGCCGCGGTCGGAGACGTCCATGACCACCATGTCCACGCCGGCGAGCGAGGCGTCGGTCGGGTCGACGGCCTGGACCGCGTCCTTCAGGTCGGCGGCCACGGGATCGAACCCGCCCTCGACCAGGCGCCGGCAGATGGCCAGCCCGATCACGCCGGCGCCTCCGGTGACGATGACTTTACGATTCACCTCTCCACCTCTCGGTGTGTTGTCGGTCGTTGGGTGCGCTGTTCGGGCGCACGCCGAGGACCCGAGCGGACAGGTCCGAGCAGGCTCGGACCTGTCCCGTCGGGAAGTACGTGGGGCGGGGACCGCTAGTTGACCCGGCGCTCCCTGGCGCCCCAGTAGGTCTGGCGGAGCTTGAACTTCTGGAGCTTCCCGGTCGCCGTGCGAGCCAGCTCGTCGCGGAACTCGATCCGCTTCGGGCACTTGTAGCCGGCCAGCCGCTCGCGGCAGTAGGAGATGAGCTCGTCCGGGGTCACCGTCTCGGAGGTCACGACCAGCGCCGTGACCAGCTCGCCCCACTTCTCGTCGGGGATGCCGATCACCGCGACCTCCCGGACGGCGGGATGGCCGGCGAGGACGTCCTCCACCTCGATGGACGAGACGTTCTCACCGCCCGAGACGATGACGTCCTTCTTGCGGTCGAGAATGGACAGGTACCCGTCCTCGATGCGGCCGCCGTCGCCGGTGTGGAACACGCCGCCTTCCTGGGCGGAAGCGGTCGCCTCCGGGTTGCGCCAATAGCCGTCGAGGTTGTGGTTGCCGGCGGCCAGTACCTCCCCGTCCGGGGCGACCGAGATCCGGACTCCGATGCCCGGCGCCCCCGCGCGCCCCAGGAGCCGGGCCTGGTCGGCGCCCGGAAGGTCGCGCCACTCGCGCCGCATCCGCGACATGGTCAGGAACGGCGAGGTCTCGGTCAGGCCGTAGATCTGGATGAACTCCCAGCCCAGCTCGTCGCGGATCCGCTCGATCAGCCGGGTGGGCGGCGGCGCGCCCGCGACGACGACCCGGACCCGGTCCCGGCCCGGGATCTCGCCCGACCACGACCCGGCCGCCTCGAGGACGGCGGCGAGCACGGCCGGGGCGGCGCACATCACCGTGACGCCGTGCTGCTCGACCCGGCGCAGGATCTCGGCTCCGTCGACCCGGCGCAGGACCACGTGGGTTCCGCCCATGCCGGTGAGCGCGTAGGGCATCCCCCACCCGTTGGCGTGGAACATCGGAAGCGTGTGCAGGTAAACGTCGTCCTCGTCGACCTTGAGGTGCCACCCGAAGACGGTGGCGTTGAGCCACAGGTTGCGGTGCGTCAGCTCGACGCCCTTGGGGCGGGCGGTCGTGCCCGAGGTGTAGTTGATCGTCGCCGTCGCGTTCTCGTCCGGCTCCCAGGACGCGGGCGCTGCCTGGCGGTCCCAGAGCCGGTCGTCCTCCCCGAACAGGAAGGTGTGCCGCGCGGGCAGGTCCTTCACAACGTCGTGGAGCGTGGAGTCGGCCAGCAGGACATCCGCCCCGCTATGCTCGACGATGTACTCGATCTCGGCTCGCCCCAGGCGGAAGTTGATCGGCACGAGCATGCGGCCGTAGCCGCTCACCCCGTAGAAGGAGGCGAGCATGCGGCTGGAGTTCTGCGACACGATCGCGACTCGCCCGCCCACGGGGACCTCGAGCTCGTCGAGAGCGGCGGCGAGCGACCGGGCGCGGCCGGCGAACTCCGCGTAAGTGAGCGACCCCCACGAGTAGTCGGCGGACGGCTCGTCGACGACTCCCGTACGGGCCGGGAACACCTGCTCGGCGCGGTACAGGAAGTCGTTGACGGTGAGCGGGTAGAGCATGGACGTCCTCCTCAGCACCCGTGCTTTGCCTCGTGTACGATGAGGCTAGGGGACTTAAGGCCTAAAAACAAGGCCTTTAGGCCTTTGGACCTTTAGGGCGCGATCCTCCCGCTGCGAGGGTCGCGTTCGGTTAGCCTTATCCGAGCAGGGAGGTGCCGTGACCGAGAACAACAGCCTCGGGCCGATCAGGCAGATAGCCGCGCACGAGCTGGTACTGGACCAGATCCGGCGGTCGATGGACCTGGGCCAGTTCCGTCCCGGGGACCGGCTGCCGGCCGAGCGTGAGCTGGCGGAGATGCTCGACGTCTCCCGCACAACGGTGCGTACCGCCGTGTCCGTCCTGGAGCGCGAGGGCCGGATCGCGGTCCGGCGCGGCCGCGGCGGCGGGTTCCTGGTCCTCGAGCCGACGTACGACGCCGCCGAGGCCAGGCGCGAGCTCAAGCGGAACAAGGTGGCGGTCCGCGATGCCTTCGACTACCGCGTCATCGTCGAAACCGGGGCGGCCCGGCTGGCGGCCGAGCGCCGCAAGGCGGCCGACATCCCTCGACTCAGGGACCTGGTGCGCCGGATGAGCGAGACCATCGACGCGGCCCGGGACTCACCGTCGACCGCGCAGATCACTGACTTCCAGCTGCTCGACTCGGCGTTTCACCTCGGGATCGCGCGGGCCACCGGGAACGAGCAGCTAGTCCGCTCCGTCGAGTTGGCGCGCAGCGCGATGTGGCTGCCGGTCGGCGCGATCTTCGGCCGCATCGAGGACAACGCCAACGACCACCACGCCGACATCCTTGAGGCGATCCGCATCAAGGACCCCGACCTGGCGGCGGCCACCATGGCGGCCCACATCGACGAGACGCGGCACACGATCGAGTCCTGGCTGAAGCGCTGAGGCTCAGCCCATGGTCGTGAGCCAGCCGCCGTCCACGACGAGGTCGGTGCCGGTCACGAACGAGGAGTCGTCAGACAGGAGATAGTCGACGGCCCCGCACACGTCGTCGGTGGTGCCGACGCGCCGGAGCGGTACCCGCCGCGCCATCGACGCCTTTCGGGACGGGTCCGCCTCGTAGATCCCGCTGATCATGGGCGTCAGGATCGCGCCGGGGCACACGGTGTTGGAGCGGACGCCGTGGCGTCCTTGCTCGGCCGCGATCGCCCTCGAGAGGCTGATGAGGCCGGCCTTGGAGACTTGGTAGGCGTCCAGCGCACCGTCCGCCCGGCGCAGCCCGGCGATGCTGGCGATGTGGGCCATGACGCCGAACCGGGCCGGCACCATCACCTGCAGCGCGGCGCGGGCGAAGAGCATCGGGCCGGTGAGGTTGATCTCCAGCACCCGCTTCCACACGTCGGGCTCGATGTCGGCGATCGAGCCGTCGACGTACTGCGGCGTGGGCAGTCCGGGCTCGTCGAACCAGGCCACGCCGGCGGCGTTGACGAGGTAGTCGAGCCGGCCCTCGCTCGAGAGCTCGGTCGCGGCCTTCATCGCCGCGGGCGCCAGCCCGGGGTCGGTCACGTCGCCGCGCAGGTACGTCACCCCGGTCGACAGCCCCGCTGGCTCGGGCTTCAAATCCACGGCGACGACCTGGGCGCCCCGGTCGGCCAGGTGCTGGGCCACCGCCAACCCCATCCCGCCGCCGGCGCCGGTCACCACGGCTGTGCGGCCCGCGTGGTCAGCCATCGGCGAGCCGCTCGCGCAGGAACTCGGCGGCCTGATCGACCGCCTCGTTCGCGTCGTCGAACAGCGTGGGGAACTGGGCAAAGCCGTGGACCATGCCGGGGTAGCGCCGGTGCTGGACCGGGACGCCCGCCTCGGCGAGCTTCCCGGCGAACAGCTCGCCCTGCGGCCGGATCGGGTCGTACTCGGCCGTGATCACCAGGGTCGGCGGCAGGCCGGCCAGGTCGGCGCCCAGCGGGGAGGCCTGCGGCGACAGCGCGTCGTCCGGGCTCGTGAAGTAGGCGTCCTTGTGCCACTGAACCTCGTCCCGGAACAGCATTAGCCCCTCGAACTCCAGGTCGAACCCGAGCTCGAGGTCGAAGGTCGTGGCCGGATAGAACAGCATCTGACCTGCCAGCGCCGGCCCGTCCTGGTCCCGAGCCCGCAGTGCCACCGCGGCGGCGAGGTTGCCGCCCGCGCTGTCGCCGGCCAGCGCCACCCGCGCGGGGTCGATGCCCAGCTGCTCGGCGTTCTCCACGGCCCACACGAAGGCGGCGTAGCAGTCGTCAGGCGCGGCCGGGAAGGGGTGCTCCGGCGGCCGCCGGTACTCCACGCTAAGAATCACGAACCCGGTCCGGTTGGCGATGGCGCGGCAGATGCCATCGTGGGAGTCGAGGCTACCCATCTGCCACCCGCCACCGTGCAGGTATACGACGAGAGGCGCGATTGCTCTCGCCACGTCCGGCCGGTAGACCCGGACCGGGATCTCGTGCCGCGTGCCGGGCACCACCAGATCTTCCGTGGCAGCGACGTCCTCGACCGGCAGCGCCGCGAACGTCGCCTCAAAATTGGATCTCGCTTCCTCGATCGGCAGCAGGTGGGAGTTGGGTCGACCGCTCTTCGCGGCCTCCTTGAGAAGGTTCGCAGCTACCGGGTGGAGGGACATCACCGAAGTCCTCGCCTTCGACTACATCGACCAAACAATGGGCTTTTGGTCGAGACTATAGACCACACGGCGGCGAGTGCGCACATCAGCACCAGCACAGCGGTGGGCCCGTCGAACCTGCGGGGCTCAATAATGGGATTCGAGGTCTGACCTGCCGGTTCTCGGTGGTGTCAGCCGGCGATCCGATACTCGCCAATGAGGCCGCCGAGGATCGCTCTGCGATGGACTCGGTGGTTGGCCAGGTCGATTGGGGTTGGCGGTCCGGCTTCGGCTTGCGATGGGGACAGCTGTCCGATGCCGCGGTGAGGTCGGGCTGTGTTGTAGTGCTGCAGGTAGCGGGTGAGCACTCGGCGCAAGTGTGGTCACGTCCAGCGCCGCATAGCGTGATCACCCTTGACAACTTCATTGAGAATCGATGCCTCGTCTCGCGAGATCGACTGCGATGCCGTCCAGGACACCGGCAAGGCCTGAGGCGAACAAGGTGTCGAGGTCCCAGGGGTCGGCGCCTGCGCGCATCGCGAGGGCGAGCCGGGGATACGCCCCGGGTTCGAAAAGCGGATTCTGTGCGTGGTCCGAGGTTTTTGTCCCCTGTTTCAGGGCGATTGCCGATTGCCGTTCCGCCTCCACATCGCCGACGTAGGTCAGCGCCACGCCTTGCACGTAGGAGGCGAACATGAACATGTACCGGAAAGCATCGGCAGGTTCGATGTCGAGCCCGTCGAATGCGGAGAAGGCGCTTTCGCTGTCCGCCGCGAGAGCCGGGCTGAAGTACGCGCGGGTTGTCACCATGACCCTCGGCAGGATCCATGGGTGGCGGTGGTACAGGTCCCAATCACGGTACGCGGCACGTTCGAGGCCGTGACGCCAGTTCCGCGGTGCCGAGTCGGGCAGGGGCACGTCGGCCATCGCGGCCTCCAGCATCAGAGTCACCAGGTCGTCCTTGGATGCCACATGCCGGTACAAGGACATGGTGCTCGCTCCGAGGTCCACGGCGACCCGGCGCATGGACAGCGCGTCGAGCCCCTCCGTGTCCGCGATGGCGATCCCGGCTCGCACGATGCGCTCAACGGTGAGATGCGGCGCGCTGTCATTGCCCTCCGGGGCATCGGCCAGCGTTTCCGCCCTGCGCGCCCGATACGCCCTCGCCTGGCATGCCCGGGAACAGTAGCGCCTCGGTCGGCCCCGTTCCCCGGGCACGAGCGACTTTCCGCACGCCCCGCAAGCCAGCTGCACCGACACCACCGCACTCCTTTTCGTCACATTTCTACGTTGTGACGAAACTCTACCCCACTGGAGGTGCGGGTGCATAGAGAGAGTGGAGCAGCAGGTCAAAACGCTGTTGTGTCGTGTTAGCGTGTATGCGTATCATGTACGCCAGACCGCGTACAAAGTACACACCGGGGCGATTGACTCCGACCCGATCGACACGACTCAGGAACAAAGGAAATGACTGAAGAAGACAGAAGAGCCGGAGCCAGGGAGTGGGTCGGGCTCGCTGTCCTGGTATTGCCCTGCGTACTGGCGTCCATGGATATGTCCGTCATGTTCGTTGCGCTCCCGTCCCTGACGGCCGACCTCAAGCCGAGCAGCTCCGAACTGCTGTGGATCATGGACGCCTACGGCTTTCTCCTCGCCGGCCTGCTCATCACGATGGGCACACTCGGTGACCGGATCGGACGGCGGCGGGTGCTGCTCGTAGGCGCCGCAGCCTTCGGCGCCGCCTCGATTCTGGCGGCCTACTCGACCAGCTCCGGGACGCTCATCGCGGCCCGCGTGCTTCTGGGCATCGCCGGAGCCTCGCTGGCGCCGTCCACCCTTGCCCTGATCCGGAACATGTTCCACGACGCCAAACAGCGGGCTACAGCGGTCGGCGTGTGGACGGCGGGCTTCGCGGGCGGCGCCGTACTCGGCCCCATCGTCGGCGGTCTGCTGCTGGAGCACTTCTGGTGGGGATCGGTCTTCCTGATCAACGTACCCGTGATGATCCTGCTGCTGGTCCTCGGCCCGCTGCTGCTCCCCGAATACCGCGACCCCAAGCCGGGCCGTTTCGACCTGCTCGGCGCCGGCCTGTCCCTCGTGGCCGTGCTCGGCGTCATCTACGGCGTCAAACGGATGGCGGAGCACGGCTTCGGGGGGATTTCCCTGGCGTACTGCGTCGCCGGACTCGCCGTGGGGGCGGCATTCATCCGCCGCCAGCGCGTGGCCGCGAACCCGATGATCGACATCGCGCTGTTCCGTACCCGCCGGTTCAACCTGCCCCTGCTGATCGACGCGCTGGCGACGTTCACGCTGGTCGGCTTCTCCCTGTTCAACTGGCAGTTCATGCAGCTCGTTCTGGGCATGAGCCCGTTCGAGTCAGCCCTGTGGTCGCTGCCCACCTTCCTCGTGATGCCCGTGGGCATCGCCCTGGCCACCGCGATCGCACCCCGAATCGGCAAACCCAACGTGATGGCCGCGGGACTGCTCGTGGCGGCCGCCGGCTACGTCATGCTGTCCCTGATCCAGGCCGACTCGGGAGTCATCTACCTCGTCAGCGCCATGACGGTCGTCGCGATCGGCATCGGCGGAGTCTCCGCCGTGGTCACCGACGTGATCCTGTCCGCCGCACCACCGGAGCGAGCCGGGATGGCCTCCGCCATGGCCGAGACCTCGGCCGAGTTCGGCGGGGCGCTGGGCATCGCGGTCCTGGGCAGCATCGGCGCCGCCATCTACCGTTCGGAACTGGCAACCAAGGCCCCCGACGCCCTCACACCCAAGGAACTGGAGGCAGCGCGGAACACCCTCGGCGGCGCCGTCGACACCGCCGCGACCCTCCCGCAGGGCGCCGCCGAAGCCCTGCGGAACGTGGCATTCGACGCCTTCGCGCGAGAGACGCGGGTCGCCGCGGTGGTCAGCGTCATCCTGACGGCGGGCGCGGCCATCCTCGTCGCCACCCTGCTTCGCAACGCACGCATCCGGCCCGGATCCGAAGCCCCGGAATCCGCAGCAGAACACAACGACCGGGACCAGGCGGCCATAGCAACCTCATCGTGAGCAAAGATCTCGTGGGGCCGTACCGGCGTCGGCACCCGGCACCGAACCCGGCGCAGCCGGGCCCGGTGCCGGGTGCCGGTACCTAGTGTCCTGCGCCAGAAATTACGAGTCTGATTTGTTTGTCGATTTTAATGGCTGATGGAGTGATCCTGGCGAGGTAGTCGGCCAGGGAGTTGAGGATCTCGTCCGAGGTCTTGGTCCAGGTGAACGGTTTCGGGTCTTCGTTCCAGGTGTCGATCCATGCCGTGATGTCGTCTTCCAATTCAGGCGCAGGACGCTAGAGCTCCGGTAGGAAGAATCGCCTCGAAGGGCCGGCACAGAGGGGGATCCACAGAGATAGGGGTGCCGGACGACAACCTTCAGGGGCCGTCCGACACACCCTGATCCCTGCCGTCCAACCCCGCTCCGTCATGGGGTGACGGAGGCGTATGCCTTGGCCAGCTCCTTCCAGATCACCTCGGCTATCGACGCGTTCCCCTCCCGGTTGGTGACGACCATCAGGGTCACACCACGCGTCCGGTCGGTCCCACCCATCGAGGTGAAACCGCCGAAGGCGCCCGCATGCCCCTGCCAGACGCGCTGTGACACCTCGGTGCGGTAGGTGGCCATGCCGTAGGTGTCATCGGCCGCGAGTGCCTGCGTGGTCGGCGTGGTCATGGACATGATCGTGGCGGGCTTCAGGAGCTTGCCGCCCACGAACAGCGCGTCGAGGAAGCGGGCGGCGCCGAAGGCGGTTCCGGCGAACATCCCGTCACCGAACGGCATGCCGTACAGGTCGGTGGGGATGCCCGTCGCGCCGTAGGCGGTGAAGTAGTCGAGTGACCCCTCGCTGGGCCCGGCGTGGGTGTAGTAGCCGTGGGCGAAGCGGAGGTAGACGCTCTGGGAGCGCTGGGCGGTAAGCTGGTCGCCCGCCTCTCCCGCGTTCTGCAGGAATTGCTTGATGCCGTTCTCCAGCGCTGCGTCTCCACCCGATGCCCTACTCAGCAGGCGCGCCAGGATGCAGAATCCGGTGTTGGAGTACTCATATGACGTGCCGGGAGAGACCGGCTCGTGGATACCCGGCGCCAGCATCTCCCAGGTGTATCGCCTGTTCGGGTCGTACTGGTCGCCTCCCTCGAACAGCGGGGCGGTCTCGGGGGCCTCGTAGAGGTCGTTATAGCCCGCGGTGTGAGCGAGCAGCATCCGGAGCGTGACGACGTTCGAGCCGGGCGCGTCGTTGCCGAGGTAGATCGAGATCGGCTTGTCCAGCGCCAGCAGGCCGTTCTCGACCAGGTGCAGAGTGTAGGCGCCCAGGACCAGCTTGCCAAAGCTGGCGTAGGCGAACATCGTCGAGTCGGTATCCGGCGTGGCCGGATCGTCGATCGCCTTACCGGCGTTGGCCGACCAGAACACCTGGCCGTCGCGCATCGCTATGGCCTGGGTGCCAGGCCCGCCGATCCTCCCGACCGCCTTGGCGAACGCGGCGTCCAGGGTGTCTCGCACCGTGACCAGGCTCGCCCGGGCGGGTGCAGGAAAGACGCCAGGCCTGCTCACAGTCAGGCCGAGTGCCGGCACCAGTGGCCAGATCATCACTGCCCCTGCTGCGACGTGCGGATCTTCTTCGCGGGTCCCATTGTGATTTCGCTTCCTCCGCTGATCGTTGGCCCGCTCGCGAAGAGTTCGGCGGCGGGAGTGGCGCGATGGCCGAACGCCCTCAGGGGCTGAGTCGCTCGATGGAGGTAGTCAGCCTGTCTAGGAAGTCGGCGCTGGGCGTGATGCCGATGCCGGGGCCCGCGGGCACCTCGATGTGGCCCTCGGCGACCGCGAAGGGCGCAGTGATGTCCTCGGTGAAGTAGCGCGCGGTGGCGCTGATGTCACCGGGCAGCTGGAATCCGGGCAGGGAGGCGAGAGCGAGGTTGGCGGCCCGGCCGAGGCCGGTCTCGAGCATGCCGCCACACCAGACGGGCACGCCGTGGGCCTGCGCGACATCGTGGACGCGACGGGCTTCCAGGTAGCCGCCGACCCTGCCGGGCTTGATGTTGATGATCGAGCAGGCTCCCTGCCGCAGGGCGGTCGCGGCGTCACGTGCGGAAGTGATGCTCTCGTCCAGACAGATCGGCGTCTCCATTACGGTGGCCAGCCGGGCGTGCGAGTGCAGGTCCTCGGGCGCGAACGGCTGCTCGACCAGCAAGAGCCCGAACTCGTCCAGCCCGCGCAGATGCCGGATGTCGCTCTGCCGGTAGGCCGTGTTCGCATCGACGGTCAACGCCACGGACGGCCCGAACGTCTCCCTGACCGCCCGGACCGGCTCGATGTCCCAGCCCGGCTCGATCTTCAGCTTGATCCGCAGATATCCGGCGGTGAGGTACTTGTCCACAAGGCCTAGCAACTCGTCGATCGTGTCGGTGATCCCGACGGACACGCCCACGGGCACCCGGCGCCGCACACCGCCGAGGTAGGCGCTCAACCCCATCCCCGCCGCCCGCAACGACGCATCCAGCACGGCCATCTCCACGGCCGACTTGGCCATCGGATGCCCCCTGAACCCGCCGAGTGCCACCGCGACCCCGGCCGGATCCAGCTCATCCATCGCCAGCAACCTGGGCAGGAAGAACCGCCTGATCACGTCGGCGGCCCCGGTGAGGTACTCGGAGCTGTAGCCGGGCTCGTCATCGGCCACGCACTCCGCCCACCCCTCCCCTTGGCTGGTCTCCAGCCGCAGGACCAGCGCGTTGCGCACTGTCTGGGTGCCCAGGGAAGTCCGGAACGGGGTCACCAGGGGCAGGGACACGAAACGCAGCTCGGCGCCGCACAGTTTCACGTAATCTCCAGGGGGTCGAGGAGGTACCAGCCGCCGCGGGTGAACCCGGCCACGCGGTAGCCGGCGGCGAGAGCCGTACCGAGGGAGTCACGCAGAGCCGCCCGCCACGCGCGGGCGAGGCCCGGGTCGGTCTTGCGCAGCCCCTCGATGTCGGCGGGGGTGGCACAGCGCAGCGGCTCACCTGTCGGCGAAGACGCGGCCAGGTCCTCGGTGAGCAGGTCGGCGCGCTTCACGTCCTCAGACCGCTCAGACCGCTCAGACCGCTCAGACCGCTCGGGCGGCTCGGGCGGCTCGGGCGGCTCAGAGGTCCACCGCACGAACAGCCTGTCGGACGCGTCGCCGTCGTTGATGCCGTCGGTCATCGGCCCGTAGAAGTCGGGCAGGTAAGCCTCGGCGAGGGCACCCAGCTTGGTCAGGTTGAAATAGGCGTTGCGTCGGATCAGCGGGTCGAAGGTCCAGGTGATGTCATCAAGGCCGTGCTCGGCCGCCCAGGTCCGCTGGTGCCGTTTCAGCGCCAGGCCGACGCCCTGGCCGTGCCGGCCGGGCGCGACCCCGGTGATGTGGGAATGCAGGCCGCCCTCGGCGGAGCGGAACCCGGCGGCCACGCCGACCAGGACATCCCCGTCGTAGGCGCCCGCGACGTAGCCGCCGGTGTAGGCCAGTGCGCGCATCATGTCCAGCGCCATGGGTGGCTCGCTACCGGGCGCGCCCCACACCTCACGCAGCAGTTCGTCGGCCGCCCGCAGGTCGGGCAGCCGCACGAGGGACTCAATCCGCAGTTCCATGTCGTTCAACATCTCCATGCACGCCGTCGGGGCGCGGCGTCGGGTTTCGGTCGGGTGTACGGCGCAGCCTCAGCTGGATCACCAAGGCCAACCGGATGTCGGGGTCGTCGAGGTCGACCAGCTCACTGATCCGCCGCAGCCGGTAGCGCAGCGTGTTGGGGTGCAGCGACAACACCTCGGCCGCCCGCGGCACGTCGAAGTAGGAGGCGAACCACACCCGCAGGCTTTGCAGGTAGTCGGTGCCGTGCGCGGTGTCGTGCTCGGCCACCAGCGAGAGCGGCTCCCCGGTCAGCGCTGGACGGCCCCGCAGCGCCGTACCCAGCTCTGACAGCAGCAGCACGGCGGCCAGATCCTCGTACCTGCCGACGGCGCCGCGGCCGAACGGGCCGTCCAGCACACTCAGGGCGGCCTCGGCCTGGCGCGCGCTCTTCGGGGCGCCCGAGCCGGTGGCGGCGACCCCGTAGGCGCGTCCCTTCGCGTCGCCCCTGGCCCGTACGGCTATCCCCAGCCGGGGCAGGCATTCGACGGGCACGTAACTCCAGATCGCGGAGTTGGCGCGCAGAACGGCCGCGTACTCCTCGGCGTGGTTGGGATGCGCGGGCACCCGGAGCCCCAGGATGCCGTCGCGTCGCAGGTCGTCGATCCGCTGGCCCTCGATTGTGGAGTAGGCGAGCACCCGCATCGCGAGGTCCTCGATCGCCACGGCTCCGCCGATCCTGGCCGCGACCTGGTTGGCCAGCGCGAACAGGTCGCCCGGCTCACCAGGAGCCGCAGAACCCGCCAGCGCGAGCATCGCCTCGATCAGCGTGTAGAGCCGGCCCCAGGCGACCTCGGGCGCGGCCAGCAGCAGCGCGACCCCTGGCTCGCCGGGGATCGGGTGCCGGGTGACGATCGCAGCGACGCCGGCCTTCGTCGCCTGGGCGACCAGATCGGCCGGTGGATGGCCGATCACCAGGAGCACCGCGCCCTCGGCCAGGGGCTCGGCCGGGTCCTAGATCATCGGCGCGCCGACGGGCACGTCGCGTCCGGCGGGCAGCACGACGGGCCGCACTACCTCGGGCCCGAGCCCGTCCAGCAGCATCCCCAGGGCGACCCTTCCGCTCATGGCCGGTTGTGGCGCAGGATCCGCCCGTGCCTCCCCCGGTGAACTCGCCGTCCTCGACGACCGGACGGCCGCTCAGGAGGACATACCTGACACCGGTGGGCCGCACATCCGGTGTCTCGTAGGTGCCTGCGTGGCCGATCGTCTCCGGGTCGAACACCGTGATGTCCGCGATCGCCCCGGGCGCCAGCCAGCCCCGGTCCGCGAGCGCGAACTGCGCCGCCGGCGCGGAGGTCACCTTGCGGATCGCTTCCTCCATCGGTACGGCTCCGCGTTCCCTGACGAACGTGCCGAGGAAGCGGGGGAAGCTGCCGAAGGTGCGCGGATGGTTGGGCCCGACCGGCGGGCCGGAATCGGAGCCGATGGCGACCAGCGGATCGGCCATGATCTGGGCCACGTCATCGGCGTGCATCGTGTGGAACACCCCCTCCGCCTCCGGGTCGCCGATCACCAGGTCGCACAGCGCGTCCCACGGATCGCCGCCCAGGTCGGCCAGGCTCTTGCCTGCGATCGCAGGAAGCCGGTGAGCTTGTCGGGGTCGTCGGCCACGCCCGCGGTCACCAGCTGCTCGCGGTGCGCGGCCGCCAGATCCTCGGCGGTGGTCGCGCAACTCTCGGCGAGCATCACCTCGACCTGGGCCGCGCCGAGCAGCGCGTTGGCCAGGCGCATCCGGTACGGGCCATCCCCGCCGAGCCGCGCGGCCTCCATCGTGTGCTCGGCGATGGTGCCTGCTCCGCCGTACAGGCCCAGGGCGGTCAAGGCGTCGGCGAGCTGGACGACAGAGACAGGCTCGGAGCGCGGGGTGAAGGTCATGGCCCCCAACCGTAGGACCGCCGCGTGGGGACGCCCGGGGTTTCGCGACTTTCGCGACCCCCCTACGCGCGGGCGCGCGAGGTCTTCCGGTCACAGAAGTCCAGTTCCGTGACCCTCCGGCGGATCAGCCGGTCCCCAACCGGCCTTCGGGGAGGATCGGACCGGATTTTGGCGGTAGGGCTGAAGCGGTGATGATCTACTGGGTCAGCGGGTCGGCCACAACCGCGCCGTGCCGTCGCTGCTGCCGGTGGCGAGGGTTGTGCCGTCTGGGCTGAAGGCCACCGAGGAGACACTGCTGGCGTGGCCGGTGAGGGTGGCGCTCGGTGCGAGGTTGGTGGCGCTCGGTGTGGGGTCGGGGGCATTTGGTGTGGGTTTGGTGGCATTTGGTGTGGGGGCGGGGGTGCAGGCGGCCGTGGTCGGTACGCCGATGGCGGCCAGGGTGCCGAGCCCGCCCAGGAGCAGGGTGCGGCGAGATAGTGAGCGGCGCTGCCGCGGCGGGGTCGTAGTCACACCCCGTAGGTGTAGAAGATCACGCTTGAGATTGACTTGAAGGCCTCTGCATCATCTTCTGCCCGCCCGGGCCGAGCAGCTCGCCGGAGGCGAACGGCTTCGGAGCGCGGCCGCGTCGGGCGGGCCCGGCATTACTGCCGGGACCCCGATGGGCCTTCGGGGGGATTGGACCGGGTTTTGGCGGTAGGGCTGAAGCGGTGATGATCTACTGGGGTCCCGGTAGTCCTGTCGAAGAATCCAACAGATATAGCTCTGGCCTGCGGTAATGCGGGGGGTATCCGAGCCTGGCCAGCATCTATCGCGCCCTGGCCGAGCACGACAAGGCGCAGGCCTACCCTGACGCGGTCGCCCAGGCCCGCTCAGAGTTCGCCGAGCTCACAACAGGAACTTGACCGCGTCGTCGCAGGTCAGAGCTATATCTGTTGGATTCTTCGACAGGACTACCGGGACCCCCGGAAGCGCAGGAGGCCATCGCGAGCAGCTGAGCCTCGCTGAATCTTTCGGCAATCGCGTCGACCAGCTCGGCGCCGCGGGCTGCCGGCACCTTCGCCGGATTCTTTCGGCAACCACTCGTCGAGGGCCTGGGCGTCGCGGGCCGGGACCGGCCGCAGAGCCGCAGCCCGGCCCGCGAACGCCAGCGGCCCGCCAGGGGCGGGCCGCCTTGAACGAATTCCTGGCGCGGGACACTAGCAGATGCTCGTGGACGCGCACGTGGGACCGCTGGTGAGGCGGCGGCTCGGACGGCTCGGCAGGCCTTCGCTTCGGCGGTGAGGGCAGGCCCGCCACGAACCGTCACCGACCAGGCCAAACGAGCCGAGTGATCAAAGGGACTCTGACCAGCCAATTGCTCCTTTGGGTCTCCACCAGATCTGCCCCCTGCAAGTGATCTCCAAGGGTGTGCACTCATCCTGTGGACATGCAAGCCCGAAAGATCACCCGGTCGGCGGCGGTACTCGCCCTGACCGCCGCCCTGATCCTCCTAGTCGGCCCGCTCGGGGCAGCAGGCCTCGCGCAGGCAGCCTCGATCGCGAAGAACACCAACTTCATCCTCGTCAGCCAGGACGGCATCACCTCCCCCTCGGCTGGCCAGCCCACGGCGACTCCCACGCTCACCTCTTCGTGTGCTCCGCTGCCGACCCCGGTACCGGGCGGTCCCACCTGCGGCCCGCAGCCCACGGCGACTCCCACGCTCATCTCTTCGTGTGCTCCGCTGCCGACCCCGGTACCGGGCGGTCCCACCTGCGGCCCGCAGCCCACGGCGACTCCCACGCTCATCTCTTCGTGTGCTCCGCTGCCGACCCCGGTACCGGGCGGTCCCACCTGCGGCCCGCAGCCCACGGCGACTCCCACGCCCACCGCGAGGCCGAAGGTGACCTTCGATCCCCGGCCGACCTTCGATCCGCAATCCCTCACCGCCTCGCGCGCACGCGCGTAGGGGGGTCAGCCCACATAAGCCAAAAACCCGCATTGGGATGATCTTGGGGTGCCACCGGAATACGGCGGAAACGGGCCGCGCCGGGACGATGACCGGACAGAACCTTGGTTCTGTCTGGTTCCCGGGACGGCGCTTGACCAGGTCAGCGCAGTGGGGCCACTACGGGAGCCAATCCGGTCCCACGCCGGGCACCGCCATCCACAGCCGAAACCTCGGCTCGACTACGTCCGGCCCACGGCGGTCTGGCAGGCCGGCCGCGCCTGCCGGTCGCTGTGCTTGTACCTGCTCCCGGGGCGGCAAGTGCAACAAGCCGGAGCACTAGAACCTGCGCCACGCGCCGAGGAACGAGCACGGGACCACGGGATATCCCGTGGTCCCGTGTTCTATGAGCTGGGACTTCACCCTGCCTGCGGGGGCTCCTCCCTCCATCCCACGAATGCGACAACGCTTGTGCCGACCCCAGCGATTTGTTGCGGTCCGGGCAATTCCTCGATGTACACCCCAGGGTGCTGGTAGCGCCGTGATGTCCTTGCCTCCGGAAGACCACTGGCTACATACATTGCGACTGGCGTCCCGGTGCCGTCGACGACCGTTACGGCTGATGGAACGGCCGTTCCATCGCTGGCGACGATCACAGGCTGACCATCCACGTACCGCACGCTCAGTGCGGCTACGTCTTCGGGCGTGACCTCACCGTTGGGAACGGTGCCCAGGTCGCCGGTCTCAGCGGGCGTGGTCTCGGACATGTCCGTCTCCTCACTGGTTCGGCACACTGCCGACCCGCATCGATCTTTCCCCGCGCGATCAGCACCCACGCTGCGAAATGCCACAGACGACGGCTGGTGGGGCCAGACTTACCGACAGGCCGTCTCCGGCGGACGCGGCCCGTTTCCGCCGTATTCCGGTGGCACCCCGAGGGGGCCGTCTCGCCCCGGGCGTGCAGTGTGGCCGACGCTTGCCGCCGGTCAAGTCCTGCGCCTCCTCGCTGCGCTCGTCGGCTCCGGACTGGACAGTCGGCCGCGCGCCGGCCCGGCACGCCGTAAGGGACGAGACGGGGACCGGGCGGGGAGAGGAAATGTCAGGTCCGCTGCATGGTTTCGGGGGAATCCGGCGTGACCTGCGGCTCGACAAGTTAGTCCGGACGGGGGGCTCATGGTCGTCCGGACTAACTTGTCGGTTTCTGCTGTCCGTTCCCAGATGATCTGTTTCAGCTCCTGGCCCGCGCTCACAACGCGATGGGGCGATACTTGAGATTTGCCCTGTCCGCTATCGGCACCTCGGGGCGATGTCCCCCGTCGATATGTCCGCGCGTTCGGGGGCACGGCCAGCGCGGCCAACGCGACTCCGAGCCGTCGTTCCGTCGCGAGGGAGCGGCCAACGTGCCAGGATAAATCACGTCAAGCCGTAACTCGCGTGGGCCGGTATCGCAGGGCGACCGCCCCCGACCGGAACTCACGGCGGTCCACGGGCTCGAGCTGGATGCGCTCGCGCAGACCGGCGAGCAACGTCGGCCCGTGTCCGGCAAGGACCGGCTGCACAAGGAACTCGTACTCGTCGATCAGTCCCAGATCTGCCAACGCCAGGGGGAGCGTCACGCCACCCACCCACAGGCCCTCGCCTGACTCCTGCTTGAGCCGCTGAACCGTTTGCCCGAAGTCGCCTCGCACCAGCTCGGCATTCCAATCGACCGCGCTCAGCGTGCTCGACACGACGTACTTCTTCGCCCGGTCGATGGTCTCGGCGAACGGGATCTGCCACTCATCCATCCAGTCAGGCCACGTGTCCGTGGCCGGCTTCCGCCACGCCGACTCCATCATCTCGTAGGTCACCCGGCCGAATAGCAGGGCATCGGCTCGCTCCATCTCAGCGGTCCAGTAACGCATCGACTCCTCGTCCGGGGGGAGCCCTGCCTCGTGATGGCAGCAGCCGTCGAGCGTGACGTTGATCGAGTATCGAAGTGGTCTCATCTCGTTGCTCTCCCTTGATGCGCGCAGCGCGTTTTCACCGGACGTCTACTTAGACGACTGTCGGCGCCATTTCTCATCGGCGCCCGATCCCACCTACTCAACACCGTCGTGATGCGAACCAGACCGCAGACTGAGCGCGCGACCGATTCGGGCGCTCGGGGCGTTCAGGTTCGCAACGGGACGGCGCTCATAACGCTCGACTTCGATGCACGGTGCCACGTCACCTACCGTCGGCTCAGGGCCAACGACGAACGTCGCAAACGTTGCCTGACGCGGCACTAGCTGCGATAACGCCAGCTTCTACACACTTCTCGGCATCCGCGAGGCCATCCACCACGCCGGCACCTTCCAAGGCCGTAGCCGCCGCAACCAGCGCCGTCCGCGCCGCGAACAATTCCCGCTGTATCCGGGCCAGCCCCACCCTGCCCGCCTCACCCTCGGTACCGCCGTCTGTGACCGCCCGGGCATCGCGCAGCACCGTCTCCCTCACATACGCGGCGACAGCCAACTCAGCCGCCGCCGCGGCTGCGGCTACTTCCTGGAACTCCTCGACGCTGAACTTCACCTTCAAGCTGTGCGAGCGGCCCGACGAGACGTACGCCCGACGCCGAGCCAGCCTCGGCAATGCTCGGCCCGCCGGGCCATCAGCACTCACAAGACTGGATTTTGCACCGCCAGCCCCGACAGTTACCCCAGAACTCCGACATCCCATCCGACAGGTTCATCCGGACACCGACAGGCCCACATGGACCGGACAGGAAGGCCGGGCGACCGGGCCGTTCGAGGGCGCCATTTTCGCGGCGCAAGTTAGTAGATAAGACCGCCTTACGGACCGGCGCAGCAAGTTCAGCGTTGCCAGGGATGCTCGTCGAGCCGGTCGAGGATGCCGTTCACCCCCGCGACGGCGTCTGACAGCTGTCGGCGGACCCGGGCGGTCCACGGCGTCACATCGGCCCAGTGCTCGGCGGCCGGGTCGATCCACTCGTGCCGGTCCTCGAAGTCGGCGTCCCCGAACAGCAGGGGCCGCCATTCGGTGGAGGCCGCGGCCTGGCCGGGCGAGGCGTACTGGTGGGGCCAGACCATCAGCCACTGCTCGAACTCCGGCCATTTGATCGCCAGGATGTACTCGTAGCGATGCACCCGGATCTTCGGCGCCGACACCACGGTGGAGGTGGGCGGCGCGGTGGCCACGTAGCTGCCGCTGCCGCCGCGCGAGACGATCAGCTCCTCGGCGAGCAGGACCCGTAGCGCGGCCTGCACGGTGGCCCGCGCCACCCCGTAGTGGTCGGCCAGGGCCCGCTGGGAGGGCAGCTTGTCGCCGGGGGCCAGGTCGCCGTGAGTGATCCGGGACCGCACCGCGTCGGCCACCTGGAGGTAGGGCGCCAGCGAATCGGCCGGGCGCCGGGAGGAAGGCTCGCTCGTCATGACCGGGAGGCTAGCGGGCTAGGCCGCTTTCAAGTGGGCTGATCCAAAGGGCGCCGCCGCGCGGAGCAAGTTAGTAGAAAAGACCGTCTTACGTCTTGGGGCGCGGCGCGTCGACCACGCCGAGACCGACCGCGGCGCCGCACTTTGCTCATGATCATCCCGGAGCAAGTTGTGTGAAAAGTCGGACTTACCGGCCGCGATCCCCGGAGCAAGTTAGAACACAAGTCGGACTTACCGGCCCGGCGCCACCCGGCTCCGCGACGGCGGCCGGATTCCTTCGCGCAGACCTTCACCGGGGCTGAACCCACTGGGATTCGCGGAGCAAGTTAGTAGATAAACCGGAGTTACCGATCCGAGGGCGGATCGGCCCCTTCGTCGCCGGCCTCGGGTCGCCAGGGCCAGGAGGACGAGGAGCCCCGTCCGGCGACGTCGCCGGGGAGTGGCGCGAACCGTGATCACAGAAGATCAACACCACGAAGAAGAAGACGACCGACACGACGAACAGAGCACGAACACCACCGAGAAGGCGACCACGAAATCCCAGAGACAGACCAGACAGTTCAGACTGAAGATCCATCAGAAAGAACGAACCGTCATAAGAGACAGTGCTAAGACATCCGATCTGCGCAGAGCGTCAAGCCCTAATGTCTTCAAGATCGCTTTTTGAGATGATGGAGGGATGTTTCGCCCGCGAATCCGCGTCGCCGCCTACATCATCCGTTACCGATCCGCGCCGGAGTTGCTTGTCTTCGATCACGTCGGCATGCCCGAAGCGGGTACTCAAGTGCCGGCGGGAGGGGTCCGGCCGGATGAAAGCCTGCAACAGGCTGTCCTGCGAGAAGTCACAGAGGAGACCGGCCTGACGGGACTCTCCGTCATCGGGCCCATTGCGGTGGACAACAGGCCGCGTGCCGATAACGGGCAGCCGCGGCGGACAACGTTCTTCCAGCTCACGGCCCACCCAGACAGCGCTGATGCCTGGCAGCACCATGTTCGCGGTGACGGCGAGGACGCGGGGCTTGAATTCGCGTGCCGCTTCGTCCCGCTACCACTGGTAGAGCGGTTGGCCGACGCTCAGGACGCGTGGCTGAGCCGCATCGATCGACGATGAGGGAAGGCGGCGGACTCGTCGTAGGTCTTGCGGTTCTGCAGGCAGTGGAACAGGCAGCCGAGCATCCGGTTGAAGGTGTTGCGCAGCGCGCTGGAGTGCCGGTCGCCCTCGGCGCGCCGGTAGTCGTAGTGGGCCCTGGGGCCTGGTGCCCGTAGGGAGGCGAAGGACCACACGTAGCCGACGGCGGCCAGGCGCTGGTTCTTCACTTTGCGGTGGTGGACGACCAGGCTCTTGCCCGAAGCGCGGGTGATGGGCGCGGATCCGGCGTAGGCCTTCAGCGCGCGGGCGCCGGCGAAGCGGGTGCGATCGTCGCCGAGCTCGGCGAGCACGCGGGCGCCGGTCAGGTCGGCCAGGCCGGGGAAGCTGGTGATGATGGCCGCGTCCGGGTGCCGGCCGAAGGCCTCGCCGGTGGCCTCGGCGAGCTGGTCGGCGGCCCGGCAGGCCGCGTCCAGCTGCAGCAGCAGCGCCTGGGCCTGGCGGCCGAGCGCTTCTTCGACGAGTGGGAGCTGGCGCAGCTGCTCTACACGGAACAGCGCCTGCAGCCGGTCGATCCAGGTCTCGATGTTGCGCTGGCGACCTGAGCCGCGTAGCAGGGCGTGCAGCCGGCGGAAGGTGAGCTTGGCGGCCGCGCCCGGGGTGGGCGCCGCCTGCAGGACGGCGCGGGCCTCACGGGAGGTCAGGCCGATGTTCTTGACGTGGAAGGCCTTCAGCGCCGCGGGAAAGTACTCGCGCAGCAGCGAACGCAGCTGGTTGGCCAGCTGCTGACGGTTCCAGACCGCGTCCTGCTGGGCGCGGGCCAGCACGGCGATCGCCTGGACCAACTCGGAATCCTCCGGCAACGGCCGGTGGTGAGCGGCGTCGACCCGCAAGATGTTGGCCAAGGTCATGGCGTCGGCGTGGTCGGACTTGGCCCGGGCGACGCTGTGGCGTTCGCGGTAGCGGGCCACGGCCAGCGGGTTGATCGCGTACACCTTCCTGCTGGTGGCGCGCAGGCACGACACCAGCAGGCCACGACTGGTCTCGATCGCCACCGGGATCGGGTCGTCGGGGTGGTCGCCGTGCTCGGCCAGCAGTTCCACCAGGACCCGCCAGCCTTCGGCGTCGTCGCTGATACGCCGCTTGGCCACCAGCGTGCCGGTCTTGTCGACCAAGGCGACGTCGTGGTGTTTCTCGCTCCAGTCGATTCCGCATGTCACCGTCACCGGCGCCTCCTTCAAGGGTCATTGGCCCAGGTGAGCCGCGCGGGGGCACGCCACGCCCTAATGAGAGAGCTCGGCGGCTCGACATCCGATCAGCGGTTCGTGGCCCCAGCCGGCCGCAGGCCCGCGCTCTGCGCAAGGGCTCGGCGGCCCCGGTGAATACGAGCGGTGTCTCCTGCGACTGGCTCACGCCACGATCGTGCCGAATCGCACGGACCGGCGGGTGACGGTCGACAGGGACCGAGGCGCACGGTCTTAGCAGAGGACTCGCGGTCCGGTATCAGCACAGGCGTTCACTCGGCCCCCGTCGACGACCACCCGCCGGTCGCTCATCCTCACCGCGTGCGGCCTGCGATGAGAAGTCCAAGCTCCAGTTCAAGTCGAGACGTCAGCGGGATGAGTTCCCGAGTCGACGAACTCGGGGTCGTACGGAGTCATTAGGCATCAGCACCTTCGGTGCCGATACGTCCGGGACAAAAAGACGGGGAGAGCCGATGTCCGCCGAGCCCGACCGGTTACCGAATGCATCGCTGCGCAGGCGTCTGCGGATGCGCGTCCATGAGCGACTGGAGGGCCGCTCGTGCGGCTGGTGCGGCGTGCACGTGGCCTACTCCGGGCGCGGCCGCCCGGCCATCTACTGCTCCAAGTCGTGCCGCAACCGCGCCTGGGAAGTCCGCTCGGCCGAGGCCCGGCTGCAGCGCGACATCGCCGCCGGCACCGTGCGCACCGAGCCGGTGCGCGAGGTGGTCCGCGAGACCGTCGTGCAGACCCGCTTCGTCCCCGCACCCTGCGAGCCCGCTGAGCTGGGCGCAGGGTCGGCTGTCCCGGCGACGGCACAGCAGTGGCTGGCGCACCTGGAGGAGCTCGCCGCCCAGCTGCGCGAGGGCGAGCTGGGCCGCCAGCACTGGTATCACGCCAGGCTCTACAACGCGATGATCGGCGCCCTGGTCGACCTCGGCGCGGCCTACCCGGGCGGCCTGGACTACCTGGAGCGCGACGCGGGCCGACGCAGGGGCAGAGGCTGAAACCGCGGACGCATTACGTCCCGGACGCAATGCGTTCGGCGTTCCCGGTCCCGGCAGCAAGATAGGCAATCAGGTCACCTGATCGCGGTCGGTGGCCTCCGAGGAGGCGGCCGGATCGGGCCGGTTCGGCGAATCGCCCGGAGAGAGCGCCCCCGAATTCGCGCACTGAACAACATGACCGTCGAGTTCCCTGACAGCACCGGTCCGCTCACCGCGCTGCTGGACGCCTGCGTTCACTTCGCCACCCACGTGAACCTGCTCGCCGACCAGCTCCGCGATGTGGAGCTGACCGACGACGACGCCGAACGCCTCAGCGACGCGGCCACCCGCGCCTTCACCGCGGTCGCGCTGGCCACCTCGCTGACCGTCGGCCTGGAGCGCGAGGCCGACGACGGCGAATGCCCGCACTACAACGTGCTCACCGATGCAGAGTGGGCCCGCCTGTGGCTGACGAGACGGCAGCACACGACCGCAGCGCCGTCTACCAATGCGAGCTACAGGCCGATCACCCGGGCTCGCATATGTCGCTGGCCCAGTCCTTCGACGACCGTAACGTTTGGCTGCGCTGGGCCGACCGCGTCCGGGAGCTGGTCGAACTGCTGCCCTGTCCGGCCAGTGACGGCGACCTCGACGATCCCGAGGGGTGCCTGTTGTTCCGCGGCCATCCCGGCGAGCACACCTTCACCCCTGGAGTGGTCACCTACGGCCGCGAGGCCTCACCAAAGATGCAGCGCAGGCTGGACGACCTTCTGGCCGCGGAGTAGCCCCAACTCGACCGAGGAGTTTTGAGAGGGGTCCTACGCGCGGGCGCGCGAGGTCTACCGGTCGCAGAAGTCCAGTTCCGTGACCCTCCGGCGGATCAGCCGGTCCCCAACCGGCCTTCGGGGAGGATCGGACCGGGGTTTAGCGGTAGGGCTGAAGCGGTGATGATCTACTGGGTCAGCGGGTCGGCCACAACTTCGCGCTGTTGTCGGCGCTGGCGGTGGCGAGGGTTTCGCCGTCCGGGCTGAACGCCACCGACCAGACCTCGTCGGTGTGGCCGGTGAGGGTGGCGACGGTCTTCCGGCTCGCGACGTCCCACAACCTCACGCTGTTGTCGGTGCTGGCGGTGGCGAGGGTTTCGCCGTCCGGGCTGAACGCCACCGAGGAGACGCCGTTGGTGTGGTCGGTGAGGGTGGCAACGATGTTGAGGCCGGCCACGTCCCACAACTTCACGCTGTTGTCGTCGCTGCCGGTGGCGAGGGTTTTGCCGTCTGGGCTGAACGCCACCGAGAAGACGCTTTCGGTGTGGCCGGCGAGGGTGGCGACGGTCTTCCGGCTCGCGACGTCCCACAACTTCACGCTGTTGTCGGCGCTGGCGGTGGCGAGGGTTTCGCCGTCCGGGCTGAACGCCACCGAGAAGACCCAGTCGAGGTGGTCGAGGGTGGCGATGGTTTTGCGGCCGGCCACGTCCCACAACCTCACGCTGTTGTCGGTGCTGCCGGTGGCGAGGGTTTCGCCGTCCGGGCTGAACGCCACCGAGCGGACCTCGCGGGTGTGGCCGGTGAGGGTGGCGACGGTGTCGCGGCCAGCCACGTCCCACAACCGCACCGTTCCTACGACTCCTTCGACGTTGTTGTCGTCGCTGCCGGTGGCGAGGAGTTTGCCGTCCGGGCTGAACGCCACCGAGCGGACCCAGCCGGTGTAGCCGGTGAGGGTGGCAACGGTTTTGCGGCCGGCCACGTCCCACAACCGCACCGTGCCGTCGAAGCTGGTGGTGGCGAGGGTTTCGCCGTCCGGGCTGAAGGCCACCGCGGCGACCGGCCTGGTATGGCCGGTGAGAGTGGCGCTCGGTGTGAGGTCGGGGGTGCTCTGTGTGGGGTCGAAGGTGATCGGTATGACGGTGGTGCAGGCGGCCGTGGTCGGTACGCCGATGACGGCTAGGGCGCCGAGCCCGCCCAGGAGCAGGGTCCGGCGAGATAGTGAGCGGCGCTGCCGCGGAGGAGTCGTATTCACACCTGTAGGTGTAGAAGATCAGGCTTGAGATCGACTTGGAGGTCTCTGCGTCGCCTTCTGCCCGCCCGGGCCGAGCGGCTCCGGAGCGCGGCCGCGCCGGGCGGGCCCGGCATTACCGCCGGGACCTCGATGCGCGCCCCGGAAAACCCGGCCGTACCGGCCGGTAACTTGGGGTCCCAGTAGCAACGAAGAAATTTTCAACGAAGTTGCGTCTGACCTGCGATAACGTGGGAGCCTCCGACTGGCGTCTCGGTTTGATAACGGTGTTGGATTATGACGCCAAGAACAGTTCGCGGCTCGTGTACCGGCCAGGGACTACGGCCGTTGCTTCGCATCGTCGGCTCCGGCGCCCAGCTCGGTGATGCTGGAGTCGTGGTCGCGGAGCATGCGCATGACGGTGGCCGGGGAGGGGTGCCGGCCCCTCTTGGCGCCCTGGGTGATGACCAGGCGGGCGGCGATCTCGCGGAGGCTGAGGTCTTGGTCGCGCAGATGCAGTGCCATGGACAGCATGGCCTCATCGGTGACGGCGGCGCCGCCGATGGCCTTGCCGTTCTTGCGGGCGGACTCGTGGCCTTCCAGGGTGCGGTCGCGGATGTATTCGCGTTCCATCCCGGACAGGGCAGCGAGCACGGTGAACACCACGCCGGACGGATCGTGGCTGCCTTGCAGTTCGCCGGTGAGGAACTCCAGGCCGACGTCGCAGGCGCGCAGCTGTTCGGCGAGCTCGGCCAGGGCCAGGCCGCGGCCGAGCCGCTTGTGCTCGTGGACGACCAGGGTGACCGCGACGCCGGAGGCGCGCATCTCCCGGGCCAGGGTGACGGCCCGCTCGAGTTCGGGGCGCCGCGTGGCGCGGGTAGAGATCTTCTCGGAGAAGATCCGGGTGACTCCGGCGGTCTGGAGGGAGTCGAGCTGGGTCTGCAGCGACTGGCGTATCGTTGAGGCGCGGGCGTAGCCGATCTTGGCGTGTCCGGACGTCCGGGGGCCGGCGGTGGGTCGGGGTAGTTCCACCCATGCGGTGCCGGGTTTGCGCAGTGCCGGGGTCGGCACGTTGAGTACCTTGGCCAGGGACGGCACGAGCCGGAACCGGGCGGTGTGGTACTGGGCGGCCACCTTGCCCCGGCCGGTGCGGCAGGGCGATCCGGCCGGGGCGGCGCAGGAGGACATCGGGCAGTCGAAGGCTTCCACGCGGGAGAAGTCGTCGTCGCTCACCCCACGATCGTTTCATGGATGCGTTTCAAAGCTCCAGGGATTTGAAACGACTCATGGAACATGATCGGGGCGGGAACGCCCTGGGCGGCCGGACGCCGGGCCGCTGTTTCATAGGCGACCGTTTACGAAACGGCCGCGAGCCGCTCCGCGCCATCACTATCCGTGAAAGTGATTACAAAGCGCTACTTTGGGCTGGTGACCGACTCGAGCGGGGGCCTACGTGATTGACCTCCTGGACCGGGCCACGGCTTTCGTCGGATCCCGGAGAACGCGTCCTCAGCCGGCCAGGACCAGCTTGCGCACGTTGTTGGCGGCCTCCTCACGGGAGGTGTCGGCAATCGGCTTGAACTGCTCCAGCGCGGGGACAGAGTGCGCGAGCGTCATCTCGACATGGACGAACTCGAGGTTGCGGTCCAGACCGATCTGCTCCAGCAGGGCTCGCAGATAGGGCATCTGAAAGTCGTAGCGCTCGCGAGGGGTGCCCGGGCCGTACGCGCCCCCCCGGGCGATCACCACGATCGTTCGCTTCCCGGTCAGCAGGCCCTCGCTCATCGGCTCCTGAATCATGTGTTCCTGGACCGTGACCCGGTCGAACCACGTTTTCAGCACTGACGGGATCGAGTAGTTGTACATGGGCACACCGAGCACGATGGTGTCGGCCGCGCGGAGCTCCTTGATCAGCGGCTCGGAGACGGACCAGGCACGGCGCTGGTCCTCGTTCAGCTCCTCCTGGAGCAGCAGGCCGGCGACCACCGAAGCCTCGTCGACGTGGGGGATCGGCGAGGCGCCGAGATCCCGGTACACGTACGTGTGATCGGGGTTGGCCTGGCGCCATTCCTCGGCGAAGATCCCGGTGATCTCCCTGGTCACCGAGCCGTCCTGGCGCATGCTGCAGTCGATGTGGAGCAAGGTCGGCATAGTTGTCCCTCTATGGGTGCGGTGAAGGATACGGGGTCGGAAGGTGCGGGGGATGGATCAGCGGTGGGCGCGCAGTGCGGCCAGCAGCCATGCGAAGGCCGGGACCGCCGGTGGGGATGGCTGCTGGCCCTTGAGGAGGCTCAGGAGCTGCCAGTACCGCTCAACTCGGGGCTCGGCGACCATGTCCAGCCACGTGATCAGGGCGGCGGTCTCCTCTGCGGGAAGGTCGCCGGGGATGATCCGCTTCAGGATCAGGCTCGCCCCGGCCGACTCCGGCGCGATGCCGCGCGACAGAGCGTCGCCTGCGTGCTCCAAGACCAGGGGCCGGAGGTTGAGGCCGTACTCCAGGCGGTTGTTCTCCTCGCCACTGAGGACCATTCGGCGGACCGTCTGCTGGAAGCTCTCCTCGCCCGCCAACTCGGCCAGTTCCACCCACGCGTCGATCTGTTCGGAGGTCGGGTCTTCCGGGAGATCGGATGGGAGGTCACGCATCCATCCCGCGACGAGCGTGGCGTCGTCATCGACGACGTCGGCGAACACACGGTCGACGAAGTCGTCGATGACCTGCTGGCGTTCCCGTGCCGAGAGTCGGGCTAGCGCGTTGATCAAGGCGATCTCCTTGGTAGAGCTGTCACGGTGGGCGAGTATGCGCAGGACGGACCGGCGAATCTTGAGGGTGCGGATCTCGGCATCGAGCGCTTTGACGTGCAGGTCCGCCACTTCGCTCAGCATGGCGCGCTTCTCCAGCACCTGCTGAATGGCATCAAGACCGAGCCCGAGATCGCGAAGCGTCCGGACCAGGTCCAGCCGCACGACCGCCTCCGCGTCATAGAGCCGGTACCCGCCCTCCGATCTCTGGACCGGAGGGACGACGCCGCTATCGGACCAAAAGCGGATCGTGCGCGCCTGCAGCCCCGTACGCTGGGCCAACTGCCCGATCGTGTAAAGACCCGTCACGTCGTTCATGGCTTGAATCTGCACCTTCCATCTGGTGGAACCTCAAGCGATTTGTTAGAAATTCTCGCCGTGGAGCAGCCGTTGACGGGGCGCGGACCGAGTACAACATCCGCCGCAGCTACGGCCCCGAGAAGGAAGCCCTCGGTGCGCTAGCCATCGAGATCGAACTCACCGTTCCCGCCCCGCCCGCGCCGAGCCCACCAACCCACTGGGTCCCGCCCTCACCCGGCTTGTCTGGGGGAGGAAGGGACCCTCGCCTTTCTCAGGGACTTCAGTTCACGGGGTCAACCCCAGCTCCCGCAGTTGGGCGGGCCGCAGCGGTCGCCAGCCGCTGGTGTCGAGCTTGGCAAGTTCCGCCTCGACGTCGACGTTGATGACGCCGAAAAAGTTGATGTTGTCGCTGTGCCCGGGCGAGATGTGCGACAGGATCTCGTCGCTCACCTCCCTGCCCTGGGAGCGCAGCTCCAGCACCGCTCTGGAATAATATTCCGTCGTCCAGGCGACCACCGCGTTGGTCAGCAGGGTCAGGCACCACGCCTGCTCGGTCTGCTGCTCCAGATGCGGGCGCGTGATCGTCCCCTGCTGGGCGTAGTGCAGGTCGCGGCGTAATGCGTGCAGGCTCTCTCCCTTGTTGAGCTGACGGGAGATTTTCCGCCGGAAGGCCGGGTCCGACAGGTATTTGGCCAGGTGCACGGTCCTTCGCAGCATTCCCCACTCCTTCAGCGCAGCGGCCAGGGTGTTCTGCCGGGAGGCGGCCGACCACTTACCCACGATCAGCGAGGCGGTGGCCTGCCCGTACTTCAGCGACCCGGCCATCCGCAGCAGGTCGGGCCAGCAGCCGGCGACCAGGTCCTCATTCCAGCGGGCGCCCAGCAGCGGCCCGGCGTGCGGGTAGCGCTTGGCGATCTCGGTCGGGGTCTCGTCTCGTACCAGGGTGACCCGGGTCAGATCCCGCAACCGCGGGGTCAGCGCCTTGCCGACCAGGTCGAACAGCGCAAAGTTGATCAACGTCGCTCCGTGACTGTCGGTCGCGTGCTCGGCGATCGGGAGGTCGGTGGCGTTGCCCAGGAAGTCGTCCAGGACGTAGTGCGCCTCTCGCGCGGTCGGCACGATGATCTTCGTGCCGTAGGTTGACCACTGATCGGAGACGTGGGTGTAGGTGGACAGCACCTGACCGCCGTGAATGACCATGGTCCTGCCGGTCAGAGTGTTGCCCCGGACGGGGAACCGCTGGCCGTCCGATGAGCTCATCGTGCCACCGCCGAACACCTTGGCCAGCTCCAGGCCGTAGTGGTGGTCAACGATGACCGTGTTGGCCTCGCGCAGTGTCTCCTCCCGCACGTACCATTCCATCGTCCAGGCCAGTACGTCGTAGGACACCCCGCAGGCCTCCGACATGCGGGCCAGGCCCAGGTTGGTGGACATCGCGATGAGCACCGCCAGGATGTTGCGCTTGGTCTCGGCCGACGTGCTCAGCTTGCGGCCGCCAGCGTGGGTGAAGCAGTCCAGGAACTTGGTGCGGGCGTCCAACTCGATCAGCAGGGAGGCGATCGGCGCGAACGGCAGCATCGCGGCCAGCTCGTCCTTCAGCGCCTTGGCCTCGGCCGGTACGTCCTCGGCCGACAGCGGCGGCACCACCAGAGGGCGTGCCGGGAGATCGCGCGCACGAGGCGTCGGGCGTGGCCCTTGCCCCGGTACGGCGGAAGCGTCAGCACGCCGAGGTCGGCCAGCGGCGCATCATTCCACGGGTACATGCTCGCCACGCACACCAGCCGCCCGTCTTCGAACGCCCCGTAGACCGCCCAGTGGTCCAGCTCGACGGATGCGTCGTCGAGATCCTGTTCCGATGCCGCTTCCTCGAACTGTCCGAACACGCCTGCGTCGGCCTCGGTGAGCGGGCGGATCGAGGGGTCGTCCGGTTCGCCGAACAACGTCTCCCGGGCCTCGTCGGTGAAGTAGAACAGGTTGTCGGCTCCGTGCAGAGAGATGCCGGACTTCTCCAGACGCTGCCGGAAGCCCGCCTCGTCGACCGGCTGTCCGTCTTCCAGGCCCACTGCCTCGGCGACCGCCGGGGTGAGCAGAACGCGCGTCTTCCCATCGGTCGTCGTGAGGATGGTGAGCCGTTCGTCCTCGTCGAGGGCGGCGTCGGCAGTGACACTGAAGGCGCCGTCCTCGTGGAGGAGTCGACTCGTCGTGGAGGGGGTCAGCCAGAAGTCGATGATGGGGGAAGGGAACATGTCGGGTGCTTTGTCACAGGCCGCGAGATGCTGAAGCCCGCGGGCCTCCTGCCACGCCAGCAGCGCCCTGCCGATACCTTCACCTCGGCGGTCCAGGGCCACCGTTCCGTCGAGGTCGACCCAGACGATCGTCTCCTGGCTCACCGGGGCTACGGCCGAGCCGAAGGCGACGGCCCGCCCGGCGGCGTCGATGGCGATCACCGCGTCGCGCTCGGGGGCGAAGGCCGCGCTCCCGAACTCCTCCTCCAGCTCGTCCCTCATCACCAGCGAGCGCGGATGATCGATCTTGCCGGCGGCACGCTTGAGGTCGAGGATCAGGCCGATGTCGGCGGCGGTGACAGGTCTCCAGGTGAGCCCATCGCCGGCCGTGGGCAGCGCGATCGACGACGGAGCGGTCACCCGGTCGCGCAGTGCGCGGAGTTCGGGGCTGTGATGTGCTGTCCCGATCACGGGGGTCCTTTCTCAGCGCTGACGAAACCCGCTTCGGGACTGCTCGGCGGCGGCCAACAGGTGAGCGAGCGTGGGGGCTCGCATTCCGCAGGGAACTGCGCTGTGCGGTCGCCGTTCTCAGCCACACTCAGCCTGTGCAGATTTCGCTCGTTACTGATCCGACCGTATCGACTGAAAGCTGCGGAATGAACTGATTAATCGACGCGACACCCCGGCCCGCAGAGCTGCTGATCAGCTGTGCTCGCAATGATCGGGAGCGTGGACCGCAGGCGGCTCGGACTTGCGCAGTCGTGTGAACGGCACAGCTGAGGCAAGCGCGAGAGCGATCGCTCCCGCGAGCAGAAGGGCGAGCCAGGCGCCAGAATTGTCGATGACGATTCCAGTTACTGCGGACGCCAGCGATGCGCCGAGGTTCACGGAGGTGTTGATCCATGTCGACGCTTCCGTCCGACTGGTTTCCGGAACGATGGTGTCGGCGATGAGGTATCCGGTGATGAGAGCCGGAGCGAGGAACAGGCCGACGAGCGCGAGACCCGCGGCGAAGAGACCGAGCGTGTCCAGCTGGGACACGAGCACCGCAGCGAGCCCCATGCTGACGCACAGGGCGAACAGTCTCCTGCCAATTCCTGCCTTGAGGTTCAGCTGCCCATAGAGAAATCCTCCAAGAGCACTTCCACCGGCAAAGGCCGCCAGGAGCCAGCCCGAAGCTGCGACAGCACCACGTTGCGCGGCGACTGCCGGCGCTGCGATCTCCGCGACGCCGAGTACACCACCGACACCCAGGAGGACGATCAACACCCTTGCGAAACCTGGCTGGCGCAGCGGACGATCGCCTCGCGCGATGCCCCCTCCTGTTCCGCGCAGCGCACCCGACGACGTGCTGGACGTCATCGCTGCGGTGCCGAGGAAAACTGCTGCCGCGGTCCCCCAGAGGCCGATACTGGGAGAACTGGCCACGATGACCGCGGTGATGATGACGGGGCCAGCGACGAAGAGGAGCTCTTCGCATACCGCATCAATGCTGAATGCTTTTGTTCGCTGGTCACCGACCGTCGTGAGCGACGCCCAGATCATTCGCATCGCGGCCCCCAGGGGTGGTGCTGTCAGACCGACCACCGTGCTGAGAATGAGAAACCAGATAGCCGCAACTCCCTCAGCTTCCGCGATGAGCGCGAGGGCGATGAACCCTGAGGCTTGCCCTGAGGCCATCGTGGTGAGCGCGATTCGATGACCGAATCGATCGACGGCCCGGGCGCGCCATGGGGCGGCGATGACGTTGGCGATTCCAAACGCCGCTGTTGCGAAACCGGCTTGCGTATACGAACCCGTACTGTCCTGGACGGCGAGGAGGAGAGCAAGACCACCCATCGCGAGAGCGGACCGACCGATCAGGGCGGGGAGAAAGACGCGAAGCGCGCCAGGAAGGAGAAGCACTGCGAGCACGAAGAAGCTCCGATGATGTGCGACCGGCGTCATATGCGCGGCCGCCAAAGTCTGACGGCTATCGAGGTCCGGAGGGCAGGACAGACCGCACCCTCAACGGATCAGAACCTGGGCGGGAGAAACTCAGGACCGTCAGATGAACATCACAATGAGCACCGGGCAACCCTAGCAGGCCGAGGTGCGGCCCTCCCCCATTGCCTCCGGGGTGCCGGCCGACGCCGCCGAGTATGTGTCGTCGTTCATATTCGGCGGGGCTGAGTTGGCTGTTCGCGGAGTAGCGACGGCGTGGATTGTAGAAGCCCTCGATGTAGCCGAAGGCCGCTCGTTCGACTTCTGACCTGGTACGGAAGGTTCGCCGGTCGATCAGCTCGCACTCCGGCGAGGCGAAGAAGCTCTCAGTGATCACGTTATCGAAGCACGTCCTGCTCCTGCCCGTCGAGGAGCGAACTCCTGCCTGAGGTTCCCCACCGAGTCCGTAACGACCCCGGCTGACCCCAGTGTGGCCGTAGCGTCAGTGGGCGGGCTTGTCGCGGGGGCGGGGCCGAGCGCGTACGTGCATACGCTCGCCCTGGCGCCCCAAGAGGCTGAGGATCTCAACGGGCCCCTGGCCGGTGCTGCCGAACCAGTGCGGCAGCCGGGTGTCGAACTCTGCGACCTCGCCCGGGTCCAGAACCAGGTCATGATCGGCCAGGATCAGCCGCAGGCGTCCAGACAGGACGTATATCCACTCGTAGCCCTCGTGTGTACACGGCTCCGGCGCGGCCCTGGTCGCCGGAAGAACCATTTTGAAGGCCTGCAGCGGGCCAGGCTGCCGGGTCAGGGGCAGCACCACATTGCCGTTCACGTGCTTGGGCGTGAGGCGCACCCGGGGATCACCGACTTCGGGCGCACCGACCAGTTCGTCCAGCGGTACCTGATGAGCCTGGGAGATCGGGAGTAGGAGCTCCAGACCAGGCCGGCGCTCGCCAGACTCCAGACGGGACAGGGTGCTCTTGGAGATTCCCGTGGCCTCGGCCAGCGCGGTCAAGGTGACACCGCGCTCGGTACGCAGGCGTTTAAGGCGGGGGCCGACCTCGGCCAGGGCGGCGGCTACCGCAGACGGGTGTTCCATACCCTCATTCCACCGCACGTTTCCCAGAAACAGCAACAAACGTTGCCCATTCTTGAGTAGTGATTGCAGGCTGCGAGCGGAGGTGGTCGCCATGAGCGATACGAAGAACGCAGCAATGAACGATTCGGTGTACGACGTGGTGGTGGTCGGTGCCGGCGCCGCCGGTCTGAGCGCCGCTCTGGTGCTGGGCCGGGCCCGCCGCCGAGTGGCGGTGGTGGACGCCGGGACCCCGCGTAACGCCCCGGCCGCGCACATGCACGGTTTCCTGTCCCGCGACGGGATGCCGCCGGCAGCCCTGCTGGAGATCGGCCGGGCCGAGGTCGCCGAGTACGGCGTGGAGCTGATCGAGGGCCGAGTGGACCAAATCGACCCCGGCTTCCTCGTGCACCTGGCCGGCGGCCAGGCGCTCCGGGCCCGCCGAGTACTGGTGGCCACCGGGCTGCGCGACGAGCTGCCCGAGATCCCTGGGGTGCGCGAGCGGTGGGGCAGAGACCTGCTGCACTGCCCGTACTGCCACGGTTACGAGGTCCACAGCGAGCCGATCGGGGTTCTGGGCACCCACCCGGGTTCGGTGTCCCAGGCGCTGCTGCTGCAGAAGTGGTCGGCCGACATCGTCTTCTTCCCGAACAGCCTGAACCTGACCGCAGACGAGCGCGAGCGGCTGGCCGCACGCGGGGTGCGCGTCATCGAGGGCGTAATCAAGCGGCTGGTAGTGGACAAGGACCGGTTGCGCGGGGTCGAACTGGCCAAGGGCAGCGTGGTGCCCCGCAGCGCAGTGTTCATCTTCCCGCGCATGCTGCCCCATGACGCCCTGCTGACCGGCCTGGGCTGCGAGCGGAACGAGAACGGCTGGGTGACCACCGACCCCTCGGGCCGGACCAGCGTCTCGGGATTGTGGGCAGTGGGTAATGTCGCAGATCCGCGAGCACAGGTGATCGCCGCGGCAGGCATGGGATCGGTGGCCGCGATCGCCATCGACCACGATCTCGTGGACGAGGAGGTCACGCGGGACGTCGAGGACTACCGCACGGCGGAGGCTGAGTCCACGGTCTTCTTGCGACCGATCGCCCACGCCGTCTCCCTCGAAGGACACCGGGCATGAGACCCGGCCTCGCCACCACGACATGACGGCGAGAACGCAGCACTGCACTCGAACAAGGAGGTCTTCACCATGTCCGCAACACCCGTAGACAGCGTCACCGAGCAGACGTTCCCCGCCCGCGTACTGCAGGCGAAGCGGCCTGTCCTGATCCAGTTCTGGGCCCTGTGGTGCCACCCGTGCCGCATGGTCACCCCGATCGTGGAGGAACTGGCCGCCGAACACACGGACGCACTGGACGTGGTCAAAGTTGACATCGAAGAGAATCCCGGCCTGGCGGCTCGGCACGGGATCACCGCCGTTCCCGCCTTCGTCGTCTACGCCGACGGCGAGCCCAAGGGGTCGTGGGTCGGCGCCGAGCCCAAGCATGCCTTGGAGCAGAAGCTCTCCGTCTACCTGGGGCGCCGGTAGGAAGAATCGCTTCGAAGGGCCGGCGCCCGGGGGCCTCGGTCGGGAACCGAAACGGGCCGTCACCGGCGGGCGCGTCACCGCGCCCGCCGGCTCCTTCGCGTGGTCACCCGATCACCTGGCCAAAACCCCGGCTGGGTCTGCCGTGGCCCTCTCGATCTGCTCCTCTAACGTGAGAACTCATGAATCCGCCCGCACATGGAATCGGTACGCACCCGCCCACGGCGGTTGACCAGACCAGCCGCCGCCAGCCGATCCCCCTCGGCCATCCGATCACGAAACTCACTCAGCACCGAATGATCGAACCCGGCATCGGTCAGCTCCAGGCCCAAACAGTATTTCCAGTCGATCCGGCAACACGGTGGAGTGCACACAGGTGCTACGGGTGGGCAGCAGGGTGGTCGTACCTTGCCGGCGCACCTGACCTCAGCGGGCAAGGCTCTCCTTGCGGCCAGGCCGACGGACGAGATAACCGCACTCTACGAAGGAGACCCGGGGGTGGATCTTCCGCGGCTGCACCGCGAGCTCACCCTCGTCCGCAACCGGGGATTCGCGATCAACGATCAGCGCACGGAAGCAGGTCTCACCGCGATCGCTGTCATCGTCCGTGACCTCAAACGCGAGGCCCCGGTCGCCGCCGTCGCGGTCGCGATGCCCTAGTACACGCTTTCAGCGGGACCGCGTCCGCGATCACAGGCGCACCGGCCTGAGAGGCCGTATCCGGGACGGTTGAGGGGCATCCCCCGTGCGTGGGCGCGTCGACGAGAGGGGGCCCGAGTACATCGGCGGCTTCTGTTTGTTGAGAGGGGTCTTTAGGCGATTTGTATTTTTGTTGATCTTGAAACTGCCGAACGCCTTTACAATGTAGATTTCTAGAGGAGATTCGGCCCGGGCTGCCGGGACGGTCTCCCACAATGGGGCGCAACCCGAGCTTCGATCCGGTCCGCGCGGCGTTTGGGTCGACGACGAGAGTCCAGTTCCCCGACTCCTGGGGGCGTACAGGTTCGGCGGGCGGCGCCCTGCCGTGCTCGTCTCAGACGGCCACGATCACTCATCCGCCGACGACCGCGCGCATGATCGCGACCGGTCCGACGGTAATGGGCACGACCGCGCGCACGGCGGCCCCCGGGTCGCGTGGCTGCTGTGCCTGCCGGTGTTCGCGATCTTCCTGATCGCACCCCCCGCGCTGGGCTCGTTCGCCACTTCCCGAGACGACACCCCACCGCCCCGCGACCAGACCCTGAGCGCCTTCGCCCCGCTGGCCGGCGACGGCCAGCGGACATGCCGATCGGCGAGTTCATCGGCCGAGCCTGGGACGACGACAAGAAGTCCCTCATCGACCGTGAGGTCAAACTGACCGCTTCGTCTCCCCCGCGAAGAAGAAGGGGCAGTGGTACGTCACCCGCATGCAGATCGCCCGCTGCGCCGCGGACGCGTTCCCGCTGAAGGTCGCCGTCAGGGGGCTGCAGGCACTGCCCACCGAGGTCGTCTACCCCCAGCTCATCGGCAAGGGTCTCACGAGGATCGAGCCCCCCGACGAGCCGTACGAGTAGGCCTGCCGGTAAGGGCGGCCCCACCAGCCGCCATCTGTGACGTCCCCAGGGGTGAATGCTCGGCAAAGTGAAGCGGGCTGCAGGTGCGAGGCGTCCCGAGAAGGGGCTTGACTATGAAAAGAGTGAGTGGTTTATTACTCACATGATGATGACGAGTTCGCGTCGGCTGTCGACGGCGGAGGAGCGACGCCACACCGTCCTGCGCACGGCGATCAAAGCTTTCGCGGCACGTGGCTACTACGGCACCACCACGACCGAGGTTGCCAAGGCCGCCGGCATCTCGCAGGCGTATCTGTACCGGCTCTTTCCCGACAAGGAGGCGCTGTTCGTCGCGGTCGTGGACTACTGCTCGGCGCGGATCCGCGAATGCCATGCCGAGGGTGCGGCCTACGCCACCACGGCCGAGCCGGCTGCGGTGCTGGCCGCGATGACCGCCGCGTATACAGAACTGATCGCCGATCGCGATCTGCTCATGGTGCTTCTGCATGCCACGTGCGCGAGCAGCGAGCCGGCGATCCGGGAGGCGGTGCGGGCGTGTTATGCCAAGCAGGTCGAGTATGTGCGTGCGGCCTCGGGTGCCTCCGATGAGCAGATCCGCCGGTTCTTCGGTGACGGCTTGCTGGCAAATGTTCTCGTCGGCGTCGACGCGGCCGCTCTGGATGCGCGGTGGGCGCGCACCTTGCTCGGCTGAGTCGTCATCGGGTCGCATGTGAGCGGCCCGATTTCTTTTACCGAAAGAGTGAGTGATTAACCACTCTCTCTCGTGTTAGGAGGAAGAGATTTCATGCCTGGGTCCGGAAGATCGCGGGGCGGTCTGATATTGGCGTTGCTGGCCTTCGCCCAGTTCATCAGCGCCATCGACTACAACATCGTCTACGTGGCGCTGCCTGAGATCGGCCGCCAGATCGGGTTTTCCACGCAGACGCTGCAATGGGTGGTCAGCGCGTATGCCGTCGCGTTCGGCGGGTTCCTGCTCTTGGGCGGGCGGGCCGCCGATCTGCTGGGGCGGCGCCGGATGTTCGCTGTCGCGCTGGCCCTGTACGGCATCGCGTCCCTGGTCGGCGGACTGGCGGCCTCTCCCGCTCTGCTGATTGCGGCCAGGGCCGTGCAGGGACTCGGCGGTGCATTGCTGTTGCCGGCCACGCTGTCCCTGATCAATACCACGTTTGCCGAGGGGCCTGCGCGCAGCCGAGCCCTGGCGGTCTGGGGCGGTGCCGGGGGCGTGGGGCTTGCGCTCGGGTCTCTGCTGGGCGGTGTTCTCACCGATGCCCTCGGTTGGGAGTCGGTGTTCTTCGTCAACGTTCCGCTCGCCGCGGTCGCCGTTGTCGGGGCTTTTGTCCTGTTTCCGGGCGAACCTCGTGGTGACCGGCGCGGCGGTTTCGATCTTCCTGGCGCGCTCAGTGCCACGCTGGGGTCCACGCTGCTGGTTTTCGGGCTGGTTCAGGGGCCGGAGGCGGGATGGGGCAGCCCGATCATCGTGGGTACCTTGCTCACGTCAGTGGCGTTGCTTGGACTGTTCGTCGCGATCGAGGCTCGCTCCGCTGAGCCGCTGATGCCGCTGCGGCTGTTCACCAACCGCAGCCTCACCGCCGCCATGGCGGTCACGTTCATCTTCATGGGGACGTTCGGTGCGCAGTACTACATCCTGACCGTCTATCTCCAAGACCTACGTGGCTTCGACGCTCTGGCGACGGGCTTGGCGTTCTTGCCGGGGGGCCTCATGGCTCTGCTGGGTACCAAGGTGAGCGAACGGATGCTGATCCGGACAGGCACCCGTACCACACTGCTCACTGGCCTGGGGGTGGGGGCCGCCGGAATGATCGCATTCGGGCTGGCGATGTCCCCGCAGGGCGGCTATGCCGTGCTCTTGCCCGGCATCGTCATGATCAGTCTCGGGCAGGGCATCGCTTGGACGGCCATGTTCGTGGCCGCATCCACCGGTGTCGCACCGGAACGTCAAGGCATCGCCTCGGCGATGGCCTCTACCACTCAGCAGATCGGCAGCGCGGTCGGGTTGGCCGTCCTGGTCGCCGTCATCAACGCCGGGCCTGCTGGTGCCGCCACCACCGACGGACTACGCACCGCCGGCTTGCTGGCGGCCGCACTGACGCTCGTCGGCGCGGCGGTGGCCCTCACCCTGCGCAAGCCCCAAGCCTCAAGGCCAGCGCAACAGGTCGCTTCGACATCACCCGGTGACACACGCATCGGCAGCTGACAGCAGCTCATCATCACAGCCGGATATCTACGCTGTACGTATCAGTTCGAAGTGCCGAGTTGCCGGTTGGCATCGGCACTTCGCTGGTTTGCGAGACGAGACCGCCCCGGTACCTCCAGGATGGGGGCCGTTTCGGGGAAGGGAAGTGCCGCCTCCGGCTGTTCTCGGCCCGGAGGGCGCCACAGCTGAGGCGACAAGCACATGATCTCCGACCGAGTCAGCGCCGAACTCACGAGCCGGAACCCCGGACTGCCTGCCGCCACCAGCAGCGAACCGGCCACTCACATGAGCCAAAGCGGCTGGTGGGGCCAGCCTTACCGACAGGCCGAGTAACGCCAAAAAGCATGTACAAGCTCAGGTTCCCCTTCCCGAGCATGGTCGGCCACCAGGCAATACGACGTCATCAGGTCTTGGCGGACCATCCACAGATGCCGGTGATCCACCGCTGATTCGGGCCGGTCCGGGAAAAAGCCCGGTCGACCAGGTCAGTGGCGATCCGGTCGGACGTGGAACGACGCCACCCGGGCCGACCACTGACCTCGGCCGACCCAGCGCATCAACATTCCCACTGCCCCGTGCCCGACCGGCACACACTGGCCCAGGCACGGCCCGGCATGCACGGGGTGATCTCCATAGGTGCCATGGGGTTCCGGCAGACCTCGATGATCAGACCGGCCGGCAGGCGTGCCAGATCGTCCGGGGCGGGCCGCACCAGGCATAACAGCTCGGGACCGACCAAGACCTGCAGGACGCGGCAGCCCGTCTTGACCGGGACGCCCTCATCGGTGCGCGACGGGAAGGCCCCGTCGCGTATCGGACCGGCGTCGAGGCTGATCTCGCTCACGTTGTTGACGATCGCAGCCATGCGCAACCCGCAGGGTTACCCGGGAGGCGGTTGAGCAGCGTGGTCGTGCCCGCGTCCAGAAACCCGGACAGCACTGTCACGAGGAAGCGTGCGGCGAGATGGCGGATCGCCACCACCTCTCGTTTCGCAAATGAAAACGGTTATCGCTATCATGACACCATCGTCCCCCTTCCAGGAGTGAAGACGCTTGGCCAGAAACGACGTACGACCGGTGATCAAGCTGCGATCTACCGCGGGCACCGGCTACACCTACGTGACCCGCAAGAACCGTCGCAACGACCCCGACCGGCTCACCCTGTGCAAATACGACCCGGTCATCCGCCAGCACGTGCTGTTCCGAGAGGACCGCTGAAGCGATGAAAAAAGACATCCACCCCGACTACCACCCCGTGGTGTTCCGCGACCCGAGCGCGGGCTTCGCCTTCCTGACCCGCTCCACCATCACGAGTGGCAAGACGATCGAGTGGGAGGACGGCAACACCTACCCGCTCGTCGACGTCGACGTCTCCTCGGCCAGCCACCCCTTCTACACCGGCCGCAGTCGCGTCCTCGACACCGCGGGCCGGGTCGAGCGGTTCAACCAGCGCTACGGCAAGACCTGACCCCGCTCCCTTCGGGAAGGAAACCGCATGTCCGCCCACTGCCAGCTCACCGGCCTCAAGCCGGTGTTCGGCAACAACGTCTCCCACTCCCACCGGCGCACCCGCCGCCGCTGGAATCCCAACATCCAGCCACGGCGCTACTGGCTGCCCACCGAGGGTCGCTTCGTACGGCTGACGCTCAGCGCCAGAGCCGTCAAGACCATCGACAAGATCGGCATCGAGGCCGCCGTGGCCCGCATCCGCGCCCGGGGAGAACGCATCTGATGGCCAAGAAAAGCAAGATCGCAGCCAACGAGCGACGCAAACTCGTTGTCATCCGCTACGCGGAGCGCCGGGCCGAGCTCAAGGAGAGCATCCGCACCGGCTCCCCCGACGAGCGAGCCCAGGCCGTCCGCGAGCTGAGCCGCCAGCCGCGCGACGCCAGCGCCACCCGCGTGCGCAACCGCGACAGCACCGACGGCCGCCCCCGCGGACACCTGCGCAAGTTCGGGCTCTCCCGGATCCGCTTCCGCGAACTGGCCCACCGCGGCGAACTGCCCGGCGTCACCAAGTCCAGCTGGTAGGAGCACCACGACATGGCAGTCCCCAAACGCAAGACCTCCCGCAGCAACACCCGCCACCGCCGCTCACAGTGGAAGGCCATCGCACCCGACCTCGTCCCGATCACCATCGACGGGCGCGAGCTGCTGGTGCCGCGCCGACTCGTCCACGCCTACCGGCGCGGCCTCCTCACTCCCTGAGAACCGGCCCGCACCCCGAACCCCCACCGTGAACTCGCGCGGTGAACCCCGCACTACGAGAGGAGCTGTCATGTCCGTCCCCGTCGTCATCGTCTCCGGACTGTATCCCCAAGCGCGCTCGGCCTTGGTGGACCGCCTGCTCGCCGATCACCCCGGATCGGTGGCGATCCACCACGACCTGCGACAGGTGAGCACCGGGCGCGTGGAACGCATCGTGCGCGACGCGTCGGGGACGCTGGAAGAGCGGGAAGTGCGGCTCGCGCACGGCTGCGTCACCTGCACCGTGCGCGAGGATCTCATTCCTGTCCTGTTGTCGCGGGCGGACTCGGCGCCGCTGTTCGTCGTGGAGCTGTGGGATTCGGTCGAACCCCGGACCGTGGCCGAGGCCCTCGCCTGGCACGAGGACACCGTGCACCGCCTGCGCCTGACCGGGGTGCTGACCGCGCTGGAGGCGGCGCAGATGACCGACGACATCTGCTGCGACGACACCCTCGCCTCCCGCAGGAAACACGCCGCAGGAGGCGACGAGCGTCACCTGGCCGAGGTACTCACCCGCCAGATCGAGTACGCCACCGCCCTCGTCGTGTCCGGTGAGCAGGCCGACGATGTCGAGCTGGCCCTGGCCGTGCTCAGCCACCTCGCCCCCACCACCCCGGCCGGTCCCCCGGACATCGCTCTGCCCGCCGTCACCGGTGCGGGGATCGACGTGGAGATGCTCGGGGCCCGCGTCGACCCGGCGACCGCCCAGCTGCCCTGCGACACGCAGACCGGGGAGATCTCCACCGTCGTCTGGCACCGGCTGCGCCCCCTGCACCCCCAGCGGCTCTTCGACGCCGTCGACGAACTGGTCACCGAGACTGTCCGCAGCCGCGGCCGGTTCTGGCTGGCCAACCGGCACGAGCGCCTGCTCGGCTGGGACGCCGTGGCGGGCGTCATCACCGTCGAGGACGCGGGCCCCTGGCTGGTCACCCTGCCCGAGGCCGCCTGGGAGATGGAGAGCCCCGCCCGCCGCATGGCCGCCACCCTCGACTGGACTCCCCAGCTCGGCGACCGTGTCCAGCACCTCGTCTTCACCGGCCCCGACCTCGACCGCGACCGCATCCACCGGCTTCTGGATTCCTGCCTGCTCACCGAGGCCGAGACCCTGGCCGGCTCCGACGTCTGGGCCGGATACCCCGATCCGTTCGCATTCGTCCTCGACCTCGACCTGAAGGAGGCCTCCGCGTGAAACTTCGCCGCACGCCCCGCAAGAAGACCAATCCACTACACGGCGTGAGCCACATCGACTACAAGGACACCGACCTGCTCCGCAAATTCATCTCCGACCGCGGCAAGATCCGCAGCCGCCGCGTCACCGGGGTCACCGTCCAGCAACAACGCCGGCTGGCCACCGCGATCAAGAACGCTCGCGAGATGGCCCTGCTCCCCTACGCCTCCACCTCGCGATCCCGCTGATCAAGCCGGGAACAGGCTGGGTAGACAGCACCTCAGGCTGGTCCGCCGGACTTCGTGGCAGATCAGCCTGAGGCCGCGACGGACACCCGGTCAGGTGAAGGCCAGCCCAGCTCGAAGCCGTGTGAAAGGCTGTGACGTTCAAGTCCTTCCTGAGAACGGCTGACGACGACGGAAACAGACGTCGTTGACAACGGCGAGGGGGCGAAACCGCCATCCAGCGCGAGCGTTTTCTGAAGCGTGCCCGTTCGCGGAGGCGTTGAACGCGCTGGTGGCCAAGCCGTCCGGCCCGAAGACGCGCAGGAGCGAGGCGGACAAGGAGAACGAGCGGCTGCGGGCGCGGGCGGAGAAGGCTGAGCGGGAGCCGGCCAAGACCAAGGCCGCACTGGAGATCATGGGAAAAGTCCCTGATGTCCCTGCGGTGACGCCCTGCGGCCGGTGAAAATCGGGGGTGGTTGCTGCCCGCCGGCGTCGAGTGTGCCTGGTGCCAGTTGAGTCCGCAGATGACTTGCTGTTTTGCCACGGGGTGTCAGCAGGCAATGCCAGTGGCCGTCAGTACGGATCCGGTGCGTCAGCGTGGACGGCAAGCGTCTCGATAGTGGCTCTGCGTAACGTATGTTCCGGAGTACCACGGGGTTGCTCCTTGCCGGTACGGGCCTTGGTGGGTGCCATACCGAGGAAGACGTCGATGAGCGCTCCCCGCATAGGGGCGCCCCAATAATTCATTTTTCTACCAATGCGCAGTCATCGCATTTGGAGCCGCCCGGCACCCGGTAATAAAGGCAGCACGTGGTGCGCCGGAAGGCCAGTTCGGGGGAGATGAGCGCCCCCTTCCTCGCCAGGTGGCCGCGGGCCAGCAAGTCGGCGACCAGGTCGGTGGCGGGCTCGGCCAGGTCCGGACGGGTGACCGCTATCGCGCGGCCGGCTTCGGCCAGGGCGGAGGCGGCGTTGCCGTACAGCAGGCCGGGGGCGACCTTCACCCGCAGGCCGGCCGCCAGCGGTTCCAGGTGATGGCGAATCACCAGGTCATAGAGCTGACTCGGTGATTCATAGTGCCATCCCGCGGGGGTGGGCAGGCGGAGGCGCGGGCCGTCGTCGGCGCGGTCCAGGCGGGTCAGGTCGGGCACCACCGCGTGGGTGAGCACGGTGCCCAGGAGCGGTGACCAGAGCCGCGCGGCGTGGCCGAGTTGGGTGATCGAGGCGCCGATGCGCAGTTCGCGGGTGCCGTACCTGGCGGCCGTCGCCTCCACCAGGCCGGCGAAACCGCGTTCGTAATCGGATTTGACGTCGTGCCACCCGGCCGGGTCACCGCCGATATGCAAAGAAAAGAACGAGCCGAATCCAGCGACCGCTCCGAGGGCCGTCAGAATCGATTCGGTCGACGCCGATTCCATTACGCTGAAGCTCCATTCGTGAAAGTCGCACGGTAAACAAGCCGGATGGCGGATCCGGCTTTTCAAAAAAGGAGGGGTTCAGTTCGTGACGCGGCTCCCTCCGGTTCGGAGACTCACCTGCGGCACCCCTGTCTGCGGGTGGATCGCCACCTCGGCGTCGACCCGGTAGACCTCGGCGAGCAGAGCGGGAGTCAGCACGTCGGCGGGGGTGCCGAGAGCGACGATTTGGCCGGCGTCCATGACGCAGATGCGGTCGCAGAACGCGGCGGCCATGTTGAGGTCGTGCAGGGCGACCACCGCGGTGACGCCGAGGCCGCGCACCAGGTTCAGCGCGTCGAGCTGGTGGCGCAGATCCAGGTGGTTGGTCGGCTCGTCCAGCACCATCGCGGTCGGTCGCTGGGCCAGCGCCCGCGCGATCAGCACCCGCTGCTTCTCCCCGCCCGACAGCCGGTCGAAGGGCGCGTGCGCCAGCCCGGCCACGCCGAGCCGCCCCAGCGCGTCGGCGATGATCGCCTTGTCCGCTGCGTTGTCGCCGTCGAAGGCTCGTTTGTGCGGGGTGCGGCCCATGGCGACGACGTCGTACACCGACAGCTCGAAATCGCCGCCGCTCTCCTGGAGGACTGCGGCCAGCCGACGGGCCAGCCAGCCCGCCGGCATGCGCCACACGTCCTCGCCATCAAGCAGCACCCGGCCGCGGGTCGGCCTCCGCGCCCGGTAGAGGGTGCGCAGCAACGTCGATTTGCCCGCGCCGTTGGGCCCGGCCAGGGCGAGCATCTCCCCCTCGGCGACCTCCAGCGAGACCTGGCGAACCAGGTCGTGGCCGCCGATGCGGACCGACACATCCTCCACGGTCAGTGTCACTTGGAGCGCCTCCGCATCAACCACAGGAAGAACGGCCCGCCGACCAGCGCGGTGATGATGCCCACCGGGATCTCCTCCGGCGCGATCAGGGTGCGGGCCGTCAGGTCGGCCACGATGAGGAAGGCCGCACCGAGCAGCGCCGTCGCCGGGAGCGCCCGGCGGTGGTCGGCGCCGATCAGCAGCCGGACGACATGCGGCATGATCAGTCCCACAAAACCGATGGCCCCGCTGACCGCGACGATCGTGCCGATCATCATGGCGACCAGCACGAACAGCGCCGCCCGGAAGCGATGCACGTCCAGCCCGAGCGAGGCCGCAGCCTCCTCCCCGGCCAGCAGCAGGTTCAGCGGCCGAGACACCCCGACCAGCGCGACGATCCCCAGCAGGACGGCCACCGCCGGGATCCACACCACCGTCCAGGTGGTCCCGCCCAGGCCGCCCAGCATCCAGCGCACCGCCGCCTGCGTCTTGTGCGGGTCGTTGGAGGTCACCACCAGGAAGCTGGCCACGGCCGACAGCACCTCGGCCATGGCCACCCCGGCCAGCACCAGCCGCACCGTCGTCATGCGCCCGCCCGAGCGAGCCAGGAAGTAGACCGCCACCAATGCGGCCAGCGCCCCGAGGAAGGCCGCGATCGGCAGGCTGAACGCGCCGAACACGCTCAGGCCGAACACCACCACGGTGACCGCCCCGACGCTGGCGCCGGAGGAGACCCCCAGCAGCATCGGGTCGGCCAGCGGGTTGCGCACCAACGCCTGCAGGGCCATGCCGCAGACCGACAGGCCCGCACCGATCGCCCCCGCCAGGACGACCCGCGGCAGCCGTACGTCCATCACGATGGTCTCTCGCACAGGTGTCCAGGTCGGCTCGGCCAGGGCGGGATGGAGGTGATGGAGCAGGATGCCCCACACCTGCCCGGCCGGCAGGGCCACCGACCCGGCCGCGATGGCCACGGTGACCGCCCCGCCGAGCAGGAGCACGAGCAGACCGATCATGACCGGGTACGGCAGTCCCGGGCGCCGCGCCGGGAGCACGGCGCCCGCGGTCAGTTCACTCACTTGAACCGGTCGGCGTGCAGCTGCCGGGCCAGCGCCTCGACGGCCCCCGGCGCCCGCACGCCGAGTACCACCGACGACAGCGGCAGCACCGCGAACCGCTTCTCCTTGATGGCCGGCACGTCTTTCAGTGCCGGGTTGGCCAGCAGGAACTTCTCCTTGTCGGCCACCGGCTGGTCGCCGTAGTCGTAGATGACGATCCAGTCGGGCGCGCGCTCGGCGACCTGCTCGAACGACACATCGCCCCACACCTTGTCGACGTCGGCGAACACGTTCTCCGCCCCGGCCAGCTTGATGATCTCGTTGCCGACGCCCTTGCCGCCGGCGGTGAAGGCGGTCTTGTCGCCGCTGTCGTAGACGAACAGCTTGACCGGGACGGCGTCACCGAGCTTGGTCTTCACACCGTCGAGGGTCGCCCGCAGTGTGGTGATCAACGGTTCGGCCCGGTCGGAGACGCCGAAGATCTTCGCGACGTTGCGGATCTCGGTGTCCATCAGGCCCATGGACACCGCGCCTTCAGCGCACTCCTCGACGTTCAGGTATGTCTTGATGCCGGCCTTGTGCAGGGCGTCCCGGCTGCGGCCCTCCTTCTCGTCGAAGGTGCTGGCGAAGCCGCCGTAGACGAAGTCGGGCTCCTCGGACAGGAGGGCCTCGTAGGCCGGGTACTCCTTCGAGACGACCTTGATGGCGTCGTAGGCCGCCTGATACTCCGGCAGCACCTTGTCGTCGAGGTAGGCGGTGCCGATCATCGACTTTTCCAGGCCGAGCGCCAGCATCACCTCGGTGGCGTGCTGGTTCATGGATATCGCCCGCTGCGGCGGCTGCTCGTACGTGCTCGTCACGCCGCAGTTGTCGAGGGTGACCGGGAAGCCCGCAGGCGCGGAGGCCGCCGGAGCGGGAGCCGGGACGTTCTCAGCCGGGGCGCCGCCACAGGCGGCCAGCACTCCGGATACCAGGAGGGCGAGCAGGAGGGAGGTGGGGCGTCTGCCCGTCATGAAGTGTTCCTCTCACGGAATCTGCACAACGGGGCGGATCTGAAAGAGGGAATGCCACAGGGCTTCTCGGCGCGGCCACCGGCTCGACGGGCACGAGAGCCCACTCCTCTCCGGGGAAATCCGCCCCAGTTCATCGAGGAGGCGACCGCGTGAGTCTCCTGGCTCTCGGGTCGATGCTCGTCCCCGCCTTCCCACCCCCGGGAAGGGGCAGTGGCATGGTGGGGATTCGCTCGCCGATCACAGTGGCGGGACCGCGCCGGATTCACACCGGCTTCCTCGTTCCGCGCTCGCCTACGCCGACCATGCTCGCACACCACTCATCAACGACAAAGCGCGCACCACCCGTCAGACCCGGCGCGCTCGGCCCGAGCCCAAGCCTGGACGCGATCATCCAGTGCGTCGCCCGGAAACTCCCTGAACGCCGGCCCGAAGCAGGGCTTCGGGCCGGGAGGCGGCACTGATCAGACAGTCGCCCGGACTGTCCGGGCGGCGGCGACCATGTTGGCCAGGGCAGCTTGCGTCTCAGGGTAGCCGCGGGTCTTCAGCCCGCAGTCAGGGTTGACCCACAAACGGTCAGCCGGGACGGCCTGGAGGGCGTTGCGCAGGTTGTCCTCGATCTCTTCGGCGGTCGGGACACGCGGCGAGTGGATGTCGTAGACGCCGGGACCGATGCCGTTGGCGTAGCCGACCTCGGTCAGGTAGGGCAACAGCTCCATGTGGGAGCGGGCGGCCTCGACGCTGGTGACGTCGGCGTCCAGGTCGGCGATCGGGCTGATGATCTCGCCGAACTCCGAATAGCACATGTGGGTGTGGATCTGGGTGGAGTCGGCGGCGCCGGAGGTGGCCAGCCGGAACGCCCGGACCGCCCAGGCCAGATAGACCTCCTGGTCGGCCTTGCGGAGCGGCAGGAGCTCGCGCAGTGCCGGCTCGTCCACCTGGATGATCCCGATCCCGGCGGCCTCCAAATCTGTGATCTCGTCACGGAGCGCGAGGGCGACCTGGCGAGCGGTCTGCGCCAAGGGCTGGTCGTCGCGGACGAATGACCAGGCCAGCATCGTCACCGGCCCGGTGAGCATGCCCTTGACCGGCTTGGGTGTGAGGGACTGGGCATAGGCGGTCCACTCCACCGTCATCGGCTTGGGGCGGGAGAGGTCGCCATGCAGGATCGGCGGGCGCACGCAGCGGGAGCCGTAGGACTGAACCCAGCCGTAGTCGGTGGCGGCGTAGCCATCGAGCTGCTCGGCGAAGTACTGGACCATGTCGTTGCGCTCGGGCTCGCCGTGGACGAGCACGTCCAGTCCGAGCTCTTCCTGAAGCTTGATCACGCGGGCGATCTCGGCGCGCATCGCCTCGACGTAGGCGTTCTCGTCGGTCCGTCCCGCCTTGTGGTCGGCGCGGGCTTTGCGGATCTGCGCGGTCTGCGGGAACGAGCCGATCGTCGTCGTGGCCAGCTCGGGCAGCCCCAGCTTGGCCCGCTGTGCCGCGAACCGGACCGCCCGATCGGCCCGCTGCGCGTCACCGAGAGCCTCCAGCCGGGCCCGGACGTCGGGGTCGGCCGGTACGACGGGGAGCGGCGCGGCCGACGGATCCTCCGACCGCAGGTCGGCGGCGAGACCGACCAGCTCGGCGACCTTCTGCCGGGCGAACGCCAGCCGCGCCCGGACCGCCGGGTCCAGCGCCGTCTCGCTGTCGAGGTCGACCGGGACGTGCAGCAGCGAACAGGAACTGCTCAGCTCCACCTTGTCGGCGAACCCGAGCAGGACCGCGTAGGTCGACTTCACCCGTGCCAGGTCGGCGCGCCACACGTTCCTGCCGTCGACCACGCCGGCGACCACGGTCTTGCGGGCCAGCCCGCTGGCCGAGGCCACCGCGTCCAGGTTGCCGGGCCCGGCGACGAAGTCGAGCCCGATCGCCTCGACCTCGGTGGAGGCGATCACCCGCAGCGACTCCGCGGTGACGGCGCCGAAGTACGTGGCGAGCAGGATCTTCGGACGGCTGGGCAGGCTGCCAAGCCGCCGGTATGCCCGCCCGAGCGCGTCGATCTCCCGGGCTCCGAGGTCTCGGGCCAGGACCGGCTCGTCGAACTGCACCCACTGCGCGCCCGCGCCCGCCAGCCGTTCCAGCAGCTCGGCATAGGTTTCCACCAGGGAGTCCAGCAGGTCGAGCGGGGTGAATTCCTCAGGCGAGTTCGGCGTGGGCTTGGCCAGCAGGAGATACGTGAGCGGACCGACGAGCACGGGCCGCGTCTCGATTCCCAGCTTCCTGGCCTCCAGATACTCGGCCATGGGTTTGGCGGCCGAGCCGCCGGCCAGCTGGAACCGGGTGTCCAGCGCCAACTCGGGGACGATGTAGTGGTAGTTGGTGTCAAACCACTTGGTCATCTCCAGCGGCGGAAGCTCGGCGGTGCCTCGCGCCATGGCGAAATACCGGTCGAGCCCGGCGAGGCTCCGATAACGCCCGGGCACGGCGTCGACCATGACCGTGGTGTCGAGCACCTGGTCGTAGAACGAGAACGTGTTCGACGGGATCGTGTCGAGGCCCGCGTCACGCAGTTCGGTCCAGACCGAGCCGCGCAGCGATGCGGCGGTCGCCTCCAGCTCGTCGGCACCGATCTTGCCGGCCCAGAAATCCTCGGTGGCGAATTTGAGCTCCCGATGCGCGCCGATGCGCGGATAGCCCAAAATGGTCGTCCTCATGGCAACTTCCCTCGTCTCGCCAGCATGCGGCCAGGCAGGAGAAAGAAGCGCACGCGGAGCGAGCCCCCGGCGAGCGCGTCCCAGGCCCTCCCACGAGGCCGCGGACCACCACGCGCCGAGTGGCGCGCGGGTGGAGGCAGGTCTTCGGACTCGCGGGCACCATGCCTGAGGCATGACCTACTGGCCGTCGCTTCCCAGGCATAGGCCCAGTGCTCATGACGGCGGTCGTTCCTGCTTACCGCTGCGGGGCAGTCCCGGATTCCCACCGGGTTCCCTCTTACGACGCCTGCCTCCCGGAGGAGGCGGGCGAACCATCCACGTCTGAGATCTTAACGACTCGGCCGCCGGCTGTCGCTCCCCCAACGGCGCCACCCGGCGCGGCTCATCGCCGCTCAGAGATGGAGCGATCCGGGTCACGCGAAACGGTCCGGGTACAGCTGACGGGCCAGTGACTCCACCCCTGCGGGCACCCGTACGCCCAGCACCACTCTTGGGGAGATCCGCCCCATTTCGTGAGGAGGCGACAGCGTGAGTCTCCTGGCTCTCGGGTCGATGCTCCTCCCGGCCTTCCCACCCGCACGCGGGCAGTGGCCTGTTCGGGATTCACTCGCCGATCACAGTGGCGGGACCGCACCGGATTCACACCGGTTTCCTCGTTCCGCCGTCGCCTACGCCGACCATGTTCGCACAACCACCATTAACGACAAGACCTCGACCGGCTCGTTCAATGATCGTTGCAACGGCGTCCGGGACCGCCGCGCGTACCGTGCGTGCGGTCCCGGGCGGCACGCGATCCGGCTCCACACGCACGGCCGCCGTGGAACACGAGGCGCTCTTCGCATGACCGTCCCGCGTTTCGGGTGAACGGCGGGAGCCGTTCCCACGTGTGCCCGGGTATGAGATTCACGCACCCGGCCGCGACGGCCTGAGGCATGATCCGCTGTCCCGGTCTTCTCGGCGAGCCACCCGGCTGACAGGATGTCCTTTGTGACCCCTACGGCGTCGGCGCTGCGCGTGCCACGAGCCATCGTCTTCGCGACGATGTGCCTCGTGGTCTCCGCGGGCGGCCACGCGCTGGCCGGGGGCGGCCTGATCCCGCCGCACCTGGCCGTTCTGGGCGCACTGATCGCCTTTTGCGTGGCGTACGCGCTCAACGGGCGCGAGCGCGGTGTGGAGGTCGTGCTCGGCGCGACCACCGGCGCGCAGATCCTGCTGCATGAGCTGTTCAATCGCGCCGCGCCCGCACCGCAGGCGATGTTCTCCGCTGAGCACGGCCATTCCGGCCTGGGCATGACGGTGATCCATCTCGCAGTGGCGCTGGGCACCGGATGGTGGCTGCACCGCGGCGAGAGCGCCCTGTGGCTGATGATCCGCCTGTACGGCGGGCCGAGGCCGCTGATCCGGCTGTTGTTCGCCGTCCCCGCCGAGGTGACGCCGCCGGTGTGGCGGGCCGTTCCGGCCGCCGATGTCCGGCCGTACGGCGGCTGGGAAATCCTGCCGGTGCTGCGGCGGCGCGGCCCGCCCATACCGCGACACGCCGGCTGAAGGACCTGAAGGAAGGGTCCGGAGGGCGGCGTGCCCCCGTGACCAGACGCCCTCCTTTTTTCACTGGAGGCGTTCCTTCCGTTTCGCCGGTCCGTGCCGAGGGCACGGCCGGAGGTTCCTTCTGGAGTCCACGATGGCGTCCCTGCCACGATCTGTCCGCACGACCGTTGTCACCGCCCTGTGTTGCGCCATATTCGTCCTGCTCGGCGCACCCGCCGCGCTCGCCCACGACCGCCTCAAGAGCAGCTCTCCCGCCAAGGATGCCAAGGTCTCCGCCGTCGAACGGATCAAGCTGGAGTTCAGCTCTCAGGTCCGCTTCCCGGCGGTCGCGCTGCGCACGGCGAGCGACACGATCATCGACATCGGCAAAGCGAAGGTCGCAGGTGACACGGTCACCTCCGATGTTCCGGCGCCCCTGGCCCCGGGTGACTATGTGATCGCCTGGCGGGTGGTCTCCTCCGACGGCCACCCGATCGAGGGGGAGACTCCCTTCACCGTGACCGCCCCGGCGACACCGCCCGCGAAGGCCGCATCGACCGTCGCGACCACACCGGTGCCGGAGCCGACGGCTTCAGCGTCCGCACCGGTGGTCGCGCAGCCCGTTTCGCCTGGCCCCGTTTCCGCCACCGGCGAGCAGGAGAACGCCGGGAGCCTGCCGGGCTGGATCTGGGTCGCACTCGCCGCGATCGTGGCCATCGGCGCGGGCATCTGGTTGCAGGCCTCTCGCCGAGGCCGTCCCGGCGGCGCGGAGTGATCCGCCGGCCATGCCCGCGCACCTGACGTTACGTCTCGCCCGCGCCGCGGCCTTCGCCGTGGTGTGCCTGGGGCTCGGCGTGCTCGCACACGTGTCCGGCGGGGGCGTCGTCTCCGCACCGGCGGCGGCGTGCGCCTTGGCGCTGGCGTTCCTGGCGGCGCTGCCCGCGACCGGCGGCGAGCGCGGCCTGGGCGTGATCTGGCCGTTGCTGGCAGGCACGCAGGTGGCGCTGCACCTGCTCTTCTCCACGGTTCACCTCATCGCGCCGCTGGCCGAGGCCGGCGGGCACGCGCATTCGGGGTTGGTCCCCGGGCTGGGCATGGTGGTGACGCACGGCTGGGCGGGAGCGCTGGCCGCGCTGTGGCTGGCTCGTGGCGAGGCCGCGCTCTGGGCGGTGCTGCGCCGCCTCGCCGTCCGGCTGTGCCGGCTGCTGAGGGTCCGGTGCGGCCAGACGGCCGCACCCGCCCGTCCATGGCTCACGAGCTCCCCCGCCCCGCCGCTGCTGCGATCCGCGTTACTGCGGTACGCGCTCAGCGGGCGGGCCCCGCCACTGCCGATCCGCGGCTGAGCCGCTCCCCCTTCACGGGCTGCCCCCCACGGGCGGTCCCGTCTCCTCACGATGCCCTCCCGGGCGGACCGGTCCGCCCGGCTGCCGCCGTGCCTCTACCCCCAACCGGAGTACGCCCATGCCCGTCCCCATTCCCCTCTCCGATTCCCCGGCGAGCGCCGCCGGTCTACGCCTGTCCGCCGTGAGCTGCCGGCACGGCAGGCTCCTCGCGGTGAACGCCGTCGACCTGGCGCTCGCCCCCGGCGAGCATCTGGCCATCACCGGCACCAACGGCTCGGGCAAGAGCACGCTGCTGCGCGCGCTGCTCGGACTGCATCGCGAGGTCTCCGGGGTGATCGAGGTCTCGGGACGGCGGGCGCGCACGCCGGCCGACTGGGCCCGCCGCCGCTCCGAGGTCGCCTGGATCCCGCAGCGCCAAGCGGCCGGACGCTTCCCACTGCTGGTGCGCGAGCTGCTGGCCAGCGGCGGACACGCCGAGCGGGCGTTCGCCGCGGCCGAGGACCTGGGGGTGGCCGCCCTGCTGGAGCGCCCGCTCGCCACCCTGTCGGGTGGCCAGCTGCAGCGCGCCTATCTGGCGCGGGCGCTGGGACAGGTCGCGGCCGGGGCGGGACTGGTGCTGGCCGACGAGCCGACCGCGGCCCTGGACTTCGCCGGTCAGGAGCAGGTCGCCGGCGTGCTGGCCGGGCTGGCGGTGAGCGTGGTGGTGGTCACCCATGACCGGGTGGTCGCCCAGGCATGCGGGCGGGTGGCCGAGATGGCCGCCGGGCGGCTGCGGGAGGTCCGGTGAACTCGATCTGGACGCTGCTGGAGATTCCCTCGGTCCGGCTGGCCCTGGTGGCGCTGCTGCTCGGTTCGGTGGCGCTGCCGATCGTCGGAGTGTTCATCGTGGGACTGCTTTCAACCTGGGCGGCTTCTGCCTCGCCTTGCTCTTCGACTTCCCACCAGGCCCGGTGCTGGTGCTGGTCGGCGGGATCTGCACCGTCCTTCTCTATTCGATCCCGGAAAGGATCCTCACGAAATGATCATCTTGCGCCGATTCCGTCTCGCCGCCCTGGCGGCCGTCGCCGCTCTGACCATGGCCGCCTGCGGAAACACCGAAGATGCCTCCTCGGCCGCTCCCTCCGCCTCGCCCGGCGGCTTGAAGGTGGTCGCCGCCTCCACCTGGGAGGCGGGGTTCGCCAAGGCCGCGGGCGCGACCGACATCACGGTGATCGTCCCACCCGGCGTGCACCACGCCGCCGACTACGACCCCAAGCCGTCGGATTTGGCGAAAGTGGCCGAGGCCGACGTGGTGCTGTACGCCGCCTTCGAGGGCTTCGCCGGCAAGCTCAAGGAGGCCGCCGGGTCCAAGGCCAAGCTGATCGAGGTCTCCCTGGACAACGCCCCCGACAAGGTCAAGGCCGAGGTGCGGCGCCTGGGCGGTGAGTTCGGCACCGCCCAGGCCGCCGAGGCGTGGACCGCGGCCTTCGACACCGAGTACACCGCGTTGAAGGAGAAGGTCACCGCTGCCACCAAGGGCACCGCGCGGGTGATCGTCTCGCAGGCGTTCGTGGCCTGGGCCGCCGACCTGGCCGGCGCCCAGCCCGCCGGGGTGTTCGGCCCGCAGCCGCCCACCGCCGACCAGATCTCCGAGCTGGCCGGCAAGAAGCCCCAATTGGTGCTCGACAACTCCGCCATGCCCGGCGGGGACGCCCTTGCGGGTGTCGAGGCCAAGCGTGTGGTCATCAACGACTTCCCCGACCAGGGGCTGGATCTGCTCGCCGTGTACCGGGCCAACGCCGACGCGCTGGCCGCGGCCCTGGGCTGACCGATCGTGCGGGGCGGTTCCGTACGAGCCGCCCCGCCACCCCTTTTTCTGGAAGGAGGCACGTGGACGTTCCCGTGCTCATCGTCGGCGGCGGACCGGTCGGCCTGTGCGCGTCGATCGCGCTGTCCGGGTTCGGTGTGCCCTCGCTGCTCGTCGAGCGGCATGCGGCCACCTCGGCCTTCCCCAAGGGGCGGGCGCTCAGCGTCCGCACCATGGAGGTGCTGCGCCGCTACGGCCTGGAGGAGGCCGTGCTGGCGGCCGGAGTGCCCCGCGAGGAGAGCCTGCACTTCTTCTTCGGCACCTCCCTGACTTGCGCCGATCACATCCGTAACAGCAACCTGCCCGACCCGGCGCGGGCGGCCTTCAGCCCTGCCTTCACCGCGGTCTGCTCCCAAGACGTGCTGGAGCCGCTGCTGCGTGAGCACGCCGAGTCGCTCGGCCCCGGCTGGGTGCACTTCGGCCAGGAACTGATCGCGTTGGAGCAGGACGAGCGGGGGGTGACCGCGTGGCTGCGCGACGCCGACGGACAGACATCGACCCTCCGTACCGCCTATGTCATCGCCGCCGACGGCGCCGGCAGTTTCGTACGACGCGAGCTTGGCATCGCCATGTCCGGCGACCCCGCCCTGAGCCGCAATCTCAACATCCTGTTCGAAGCCGACCTGCGCCCACACGTCGCCGACCGGCTCAGCCTGATCTACACCATCGTCAATCCCGCACTGACCGGCACGTTCATGACGGTGGACAACCGGCGCCGGTGGCTGTTCAACCTCGTCCACGACCCCGCGCGCCGCGCGGTCGACGACCTGACCCCCCGCGACTGCGCTGATCTGATCCACGAGGCGGCGGCCGTACCGGATCTCGACATCGACGTGATCGCGACACAGGAGTGGACCGCCGCCGCGTTGCTGGCCGACCGTTACCGGGCAGGCCGGGTGTTCCTGGCCGGAGACGCAGCACATCCCATGACTCCCTACGGCGGATTCGGGATGAACTGCGGCATCCAGGACGCCGACAACCTTGCCTGGAAACTCGCCGCCGTCCTGCAGGGCTGGGCGGGGCCCGAACTGCTCGACTCCTACGAGGCCGAGCGGCGCCCCGTCGGGGCCGACACCGTCACCCAGAGCCGTCGCAGCCTGCTCGCGACGCTGGAATCCACCGCCGTCATCCCGGGCGTGGACGGGCCCCAGCCCCGCTCGCGCCCCAGCGACGGACTCGTCTTGGGCTATGCCTACGACGGCCCCGGCGCGGCGGTGGTCCCCGACGGCACACCGCCTCCCGACCTGCCGGATCCGGTCTGCGCCTACCGGCCCTCGGCCCGCCCGGGACATCGTCTTCCCCACCTGTGGACGCGCCCTGAGGGGCGCGAGATCTCCACGCTCGACCTCGTCGGCACCGGCTTCACCCTGCTCACCGGGCCGGGCGGAGCCCCCTGGCGAGAGTCGGTGCCCCAGGGCGTACCCCTGCTGGTGCATGTGGGCGACGCGGACATCGCCACCGCCTGTGGGATCGAGGCCGACGGCGCCGTCCTCGTCCGTCCCGACGACCACGTCGCCTGGCGATGTCCCTGGCTGCCGGATCGTCCGGAACAGGCCGTCGCCCGGGCGCTGGCCACGGTACTCAGCAGGTGAAGGGGCTGATCACTCCGGTGAGGGTCGCCAGACCCACAGCCGGGAAGAAGTCGCCCCACACCAGTTCGTGGCGGGTGGCCACGCCGTGGTCGATGTCGTAGCACCCGTTCAGGAGGCGGCCGTCGCGCAGGTGCGCCGTAACCAGTTCGCGCAGCACGGCGGTGGCCCGCTCCCGCAGCCGGGCCGCTGTCTGCGGGCAGGTCGCGGAGGCTCGCGCGGCCAGCTTGAGAGCGGCCACGGCCTCGATCGCGGCGGCCGAGGTATCGGGTGGTCCGCCGGGACGTACCAGGGGGACGGCGGGCGAGGTCGCCGCGAACCGAGCGGCCACCCGGGGATGACTCAGCAACTTCCGTCGCTCTGCCTCGTCGCCGACGCCGGCGACCGCCAAGGACAGCCAGGCCGCCGTACGGCTCCAGCCGGGCGCCGGATCCGAATGGTGCGCCCAGGTACCATCCGGCCGCGCCCGCCAGGCCGGGCGCGGTTCCCGCTCCCCCGTCGTCAGCCCGAGCTGCAGTTCGAGCTGATTCCGGGCGGCTGTGATCCCGCCGGGCCCTTGCAGGCGCAGGAGTTGCAGGAGGCCGGGCAGCCCATCGACCCGAGCCACCTCGCGGGGACCGCCGAACGCCTCCCCCCCAGGGCACCAGCCCGAGCCCGAGGTCGTAGGCGTCCAGGCAGGCGCGGGCCGCGCGGTCGCGAAGCGCCGCCGCCGCGGCGTTCCCACCCGCCATGCCGAACGCGGTGCCGTACCAGAAGATCAGGCCCCGGGTCGCGGTGTCGGCCTCGATCCAGGGGCCGAGCAGCGCGGTGCGGCCGGTCGCGGCGGCCCGGTCGGCGGGACCACCGCTCATGATCGCCCGCAGCCAGAGCAGGCCCGCCCAGAAACCACCGGTCCATGACCCGCGGGCGGTGGTCGTCCAACGGCCGGAGCCGGGATCTGCGTGTAGCGGCCACCGCCCGGCCACTTCGGTTTCGGTTGTCCCTGCCCGAACTAAAAGCTCCACCAGCGCTTTCTGCGCCCAGATCATCGGCGCGCTCCGGCCCGGAACCGCAGCGGTGCCGCGACGGCGGCAGCGGCGGCGAACTCGGCGGCCACCAGCACCCAGCCCGGCCCGTGCCCCATGAGCTCGACGAGGATCGCGAACAGCCGCGCCGCCTGGTAAAAACGGCTCACCCGGTCGACTGGAGGGTCCTGTCGGCCCTGTTCTGGACCCACCTGAACCTGTACGGACGCTTCGAGCTCGACATGAACCGGCATCTGGAACTCGACGGCATCCCCGCCGGCCCTTCCGCCGATGTCCGCAGCGCACCGGGCCTGTGACCTGGGCACGAAACAGCCGGAACCGGGCGTGCCTGGCCCGCGCCAAGCAATGATGTTGGGCTTGAGTGCGCGGTGCCAGGAGCCGGATTCATTCCTGCTGCGTGTGCCAGGGTTTGCCCGGTTGGGTGGGGCGTGCACCGGCGGCGATTCTGAGCGCGTACACCGGCCGCTCGCTTGGGACGGGCCCGAGGTAGTCGTGCCCGGTGATGTGGCACCAGGCGGGCAGGTCGAGGGGTGCGGCGGGGTCGGTGGCGATGACGTGCACGATGGTGCCGGGCTTGGCGCCGTCGATGGCGGCGCGCAGGCGCCGCAGGAGGGTGACGCACAGCAGGCCGGTGCCGTCGATGGTCAGGTCGGGATCGGTGAGGGGCGGGTGGTGGTTCATCGGCTGTTGGCGGTGGCGGCGATGGCGGGCAGGACGGCAAGGGCGAGGATGCCACCGGCCAGGGCGAGCAGGGGGTAGCTGGCGGCGGCGACGACGATGCCGGAGGCCAGGCCGCCGATGGCACCTGCGATGGCGATCGACACGTCGACCATGCCTTGGGTCGTGGCGCGGCTGGCCAAGGGCACGGCATCGGTGATGATCGCGGTGCCGGAGACGAGGCCGAAGTTCCAGCCCAGGCCGAGCAGGGCGAGGGCGAGGGCCAGCAGAGCGACGGAGTCGCCGGGTGCGGCGGCGGCGGCGATGCCGGCGGCCAGGAGGGTGATACCGGAGGCGGCGGCGACCTTGAGGCGGCCGTAGCGGTCGACAAGCCAGCCGGTCAGCGGCGACGGCAGGTACATCGCGGCGACGTGGATGGCGATGACGAGGCCGGAGGCGGCGGTGCCGTGGCCGTGGTCGTGCATGTGGACGGGCGTCATCGTCATGATCGCGACCATGACCAGCTGGGTCAGGATCATGATCAGCGCGCCCAGCGGCACGCCCGGGCCACGTCCCTGGGTCGCCTTCTGCGGCTGACTGCCCGCAGTTGCGGTGTCCGTGCCGGCCGTCTGTTGGGTGTGGAGGATGCGAGCGAGCAGGAGGGGGTCAGGGCGCAGCCAGATGGCCAGCACGAGGGCGGCCAGCGCGTAGGCGGCGCCGGCCAGCAGGAAAGGGCCGGCCAGGTGCGGGATGCCCAGGGCGTGGGCGAGGTCGCCGGTGGGGGAGGCGAGGTTGGGGCCGACGACGCCGCCGAGGGTGGTGGCGACCAGGACGGTGGAGACGGCGCGGCCGCGGTGGGCCGGGGTGGCCAGGTCCGCTCCGGCGTAGCGGGCCTGGAGGTTGGTGGCGGAGCCGGCGCCGTAGACGAACAGGGAGATGAACAGCAGGACGGGGTTGTCAGTGACGGCGGCGGCGATGATGCCGGCGCTGCCGATGGCTCCGGTGAGGTATCCGGCGGCCAGGCCGGGGCGGCGGCCGCGAGTGTGGGAGATGCGGCCGACGGCGACGGCAGCGAGGGCGGAGCCGGCGGTGAACAGGGCGCTGGGCACGCCGGCCAGGCCGGTGGAGCCGAGCATGTCCTGGGCGAGCAGAGCGCCGACGGTGATGCCGGCGGCCAGGCCGGCGCCGCTGAGGACCTGGGAGATGACCAGGACGGTCAGGATGCGGCGCTGTGCCTGCGGGTGCGGGGATGTCGTGGTGGCGGCTGGGGTGGTGCTGGTCACAGGGTGGTTCTTTCGCTGAGAGGCCGGATTCCGGCGGGCCCGGACCGCCCCGGAGAGTGGGCGCGCCCGCCGGACTGCGGTGGTTTCGGGGTCAGGAGGCGTCGAGGGCCTGGGCGAGGTCGGCGATGAGGTCGTCGGCGTCCTCCAGTCCGACGGACAGGCGGATCATGCTGTCGGCGATGCCGCGCCGGACGCGCTCCGTCGTGTCGAGGCCGTGGTGGGTAGTGGTGATCGGCTGGGTGATGAGGCTTTCCACGCCGCCGAGGCTGGGGGCGATGGCGAACAGGCGCAGCCGGTCGACGACCGCGGCGGTCTGCTCGGCGGTGGCGTCCAGGATGGCGCTGAGCATGCCGCCGCCCCCGCGCATCTGCGCGTTCACCACCCGTTTGGCCTCACCGGTGGCCAGGCCCGGGTAGTGGACCCGGCTAATGCGCGGGTGGGTGGCCAGGAAGGAGGCGACGGCGGCGGCCGTGGCGTTTTGCGCCCGCACCCGCACCGGGAGGGATCGGTCAGCGCGGCGTCCAGCGCGGCCGGGTCCACCAACCCCTCGCCGTCGACCGGCAGCATCGTCACGCGGGCGCCGTGCAGGCGCTCCAGAGCGTGGCAGGTCTGAAGCACGGCCGGGTGCTCGGTGACCTGGGTGATCACGTGCGGGCGCGGGCGACCGGAAGCGATGGCCGCGCCGCGCACGGCGAGCAGGTCTGCCTCCGAACCGGAGGCAGTGAAGACGATCTCGTGCGGGCGGGCGCCGATCAGGGCGGCGACCTGGCCCCGGGCGGCCGCCAGGGCCATCCTCGGCGCGGCACTGTAGAGGTGGCTGCTGGAGGGATTACCGAACAGGTCTCTCAGGTGCGGCGCCATCGCCTCGGCCACGCGCGGGTCGACGGGGGTAGTGGCGTTGTAGTCCAGGTAGACCGGCCCGCCGGCCAGGCCCGGATGCGCTGCAAGGTCGCCGGTCACGCCAGGCCTCCCGCGTCGATGGGCATGTCGGCCAGGCGCCATTCGAGCATGCCGTCGCTCAGGCGGATCGCCCGAAGTCCGCGGTCGGTCAGCAGCCGCACCGCGTCGTAGGCCATGACGCAGTACTCACCGCGGCAGTACACGACGATCTCGGTACCGGTGGGCAGCTCGTTGATCCGCTCGGCCAGTTCGGTGACCGGGATGGAGACGGCGCCGGGAATGTGACCGGCCAGGTACTCCTCCACCGGCCGCACGTCCAGCATCACCACCTCCCCGGCTTCCACCCGGGCGTGCAGCTCCTGGCGGGTGATCTCCGCCGCGCCGCCCTGGCCGAGGTAGGCGTCCCGCGCCGCGGGGACGGCGGCCTGGTGGTTCTCGGCGACCTTACGCAGCAGCGCGAACAGCTGGGCGACGTCGTCGCCGGCGAGCCGGTAGTGGATGCGCACGCCGTCGCGGCGGCCGGCGACGAACCCCGCCTGCTTGAGCGTCTGCAGATGAGCCGAGGCTGTGGTCAGATTCAGCCCCGCCGCCTTGGCCAGGGCCTCGACGGTGCGCTCTCCCTGGGCGAGCAGGTCGAGCAACTCCAGGCGCTTTCCACTGGCCAGCGCCTTGCCGCTGGCCGCGAACGCCTCATACAGCTGCGCCTTGGCTTGTGCTGTGGTGGTCTCCGCCATTACATCCTCCATTAATCCATGGATTATTGTAGATGAAAGTGGAGGTGACGGCATACCGTCCCACCACCTCTGGCACCGCGTGGGAGTTGCCGACGAGCAGCTGATACCGCTGGTGGACGAAGGACTTGGGCAACAGTGCCTACCTCGTCGACCTGGGCGATGGCCGTGGCTTGGCCGTGGACGCCGGCCGCGACCTGCGCGCCCTGCACTCCGCCGCGCAGCGGCGCGGCCTGACGGTTGCGTACGCTGCCGACACGCACCTGCACGCCGATCTCCTGTCCGGTGCCGTGCAACTCGGCCACGAGTTCGGCACAGCCGTGCTGGTCTCCGCCGACGGGCACCAGGCCTTCCCGCACCGGGGCCTGGCCGGCGACGAGGTCGACCTGGGCGGGCTGCGGCTGCGGGCGCCGGCCACGCCGGGTCACACCGATGAGCACGTAAGATCCCACCCGCGGCCTCAAAGTCGGCCAGCACCAGTACGGCGTCCTGCAGCCACTGCTCTCCGACGACATCGACGAGTCCGTCCAGGCCGCCAGGACCCCCGCGCCCGAGTCATGGTCGCGCTCGCCGGAGTCCATGCCGCCCGCGCGGCCGACATGCTCGCACTACGCCTGGACGACGTCGACCTCGGCGGCCGCCGCATCATCATCGCCGGACGAGCCCGCCTGCTCGACGACCTCACCCACCGGCCGCTCCTCGACTGGCTCTGCCGCCGCACCGCCCGCTGGCCTGACACCGCCAACCCGCACCTGCTCGTCAATCACATAACAGCTACGACCACGGCGCCAGCCAGCGGCCAGAGCGCCTCGCTCATCCTCCACAGGCAGGCCGCCACCCTGGAACGACTGCGCATGGACCGGATCCTCGAAGAAGCCCTCGCCTGCGGCGGCGACCTGCTCCACCTCGCCTCGGTCTTTGGCCTCGACACCAAGACCGCCATCCGTTACGCCGCCTCCGCCCGCGAGCTGCTCACCACGACCGCAGAAGAACAAGATCCCGCGCATTCAGGCGAACCCAAGGGCTGAAACCATCCATGGTGCGTGAAGACCTCTCAGTTCAGCCTGAAGCACCTTCAGTTCGCATGAACTCTGGGGGATCCAGGGGGACAGACCAAGTAAGCGTCAAAGACGCAATCCCCATCATCGAGCAGGGTCCAGTTGCCGACCAGCTCGTCTTCATCCAGGACACGCGCCATCGCACCCGGGCTTTCTCCCAAGGGTGTCCGGCTCAATCCCCTCGCCGGTCACCGTGGACGATCCCCCGATATAGGAACGCGCGGATCTCTGCTCGATTGTCCACGCCTCCAGGCCATGACCGGGCGCCACCGCCGACACCAGGTGAGGGGTACTGTCAGGGATCCCCTGGACCTGCCGTTATGTGGTTACGGTGGGATCATGGTTCCTACGATCACGCTCAACGACCAGACCCAGATCCCGCAGCTCGGGTTCGGCACCTATCTCGTTCCGCCCGAGCAGACCGCCGAGATCGTCGATCAGGCGCTGCAGATCGGCTACCGGCACATCGACACCGCGCAGATGTACGGTAACGAGGAGGGTGTCGGAGCGGCCATTGCCGCCTCCGGCATCGCGCGGGAGGAACTGTACGTCACCAGCAAGCTCAACACCGGCGACCACCGCCCCGATAACGTGCGCCGTTCCTTCGACGAGACGCTGGCCAAGCTCGGCCTGGAACAGCTGGACCTGTTCCTGATCCACTGGCCGCTGCCCACCCTGTACGGCGGCGACTACGTCTCCACTTGGAAGGCTGTATCAGGCCTGGTCGCCGACGGCCGACTGCGCACGGCCGGGGTGTCGAACTTCCAGCCGGATCACCTGGAGCGGATCATCGGCGAGACGGGGGTCGTCCCGGCCGTCAACCAGATCGAGGTGCACCCCTACTTCCGCAACGAGGAAGCCCGCGCCGCCTCCGCCCGGCACGGTATCGCGGTCGAGGCCTGGGGGCCGCTGGGGCAGGGCAACGTGCTCGACGACGAGGTGATCGCCGGCATTGCCGCCCAGCGGGGCAGGACCAGTGCGCAGATCATCCTGCGGTGGCATATTCAGCGAGGTGACATCGTCTTTCCCAAGTCGATGCGCCGACAGCGCATGCAGGAGAACTTCCAGCTCTTCGACTTCGAGCTCTCCGCCGACGAGGTCAAGGCGATCGATGCCCTCGACAGGGGTGCCGAGGGCCGCGTGGGCCCGCACCCGGACACATTCGCCTACCTGCCCTGAACCGGGTGCGGGCAGTCGGCGACGCCCCTTGAGGCTGCTCGCTTCCGTCACCGTCTGACCAAGACGCGCTCGTCATCGTGAAAGGCTGACACCGAATTGGGTCCTACGATCGCCACCAACACGCGGGTGGACCTGGATGGCCTGCTGGAATTCGCGCGTCCCCGTCACCGATAACCGGATTCCATTGGCGCGATTCCATCGCGGGCCAAGACGGTCGCCGTCTCCGATGGGGGGCGGCGGGCGGGTTCCGTCGTCGCGTTGTCCACCCCCCGCCGCCTACTTGTTCAGCGTCTACCCAACGAGGGTGTTCAGCAGCGCCAAAGCTCGGTGTCGTCCCACTCCCGCCCGACGACAGGTACGTCTTCCCCGGCAGGGACGTCCTGGCAGACGGCCGGGACGGCCCGACCGTCTGCAGGGACGTCCTAGCCGTGCTGCTGAACCCCGGGTCCGGCCGAGATACGGGTAATACCGGCCATAGGCGGATCTTGAAGACGGTGACCTGGGCAGAAGGCAGCTCGCGGCTGGACTTCCGAGATTCCACCTTCCCCGGCCTCGGAGAGGCTCCAATCCGCTTCCGAGATTACGAACACCATCGGCTCATGGCCGTTTCTGGCCATATCTCGGCAGGACCCGAACCCGACCGGTCACCGCTGCGGCCTGGCGGTAGTCCGCGGCGTTGGCGGCGTGGCCCCGGGCGGTGCCGGCGATGGTGGAGGCCAGGCGGGAGACGTTGGTGGCCAGCTCGGCCAGGTGCGCCTCCCACCCGGTCGCCGGATCTACGGAGGTCTCACCGTTGGCCTGGTCGACGTCGACCAGGCGGTGCTCGGCCTCGACCAGTTCGGCGGCCACCACGGCCAGGCGCTCGATGTCACGCGCCAGCTGGCGACGCTGCCAGGCGGCCTGCTGCAGGGTGGCCTCGGCGCGGCGCCGGGCCCGGTGCGCGGCCTGGCGGCACGGGGTGGAGCAGTAGCGGGCCGGGCGGCCGGTCCGGGCCGGGGTGATCGGACTCGCACACACCGGGCAGGCCGGGCCCGGCAGGATCTCGCTCATCGCGCACCACCAGGGTTGCGTCGCGCGAAGGTCTGCGCCGCGGTGGGCGACGAAACCGGGGGTCGCCGTAGTACTCGCGGAAAATCGGGCGGATATGGCCTTGACCTGGAGCTAGAGGTTGCGGCGTTGTGGGTGTTACCGGCGTCGCGTCGCCGGGTCCCGGTTGTCCTGCCAACGGGCCAGGGTCTCAGGGGAGACACGGGCGTAGCGGGCCAGCGAGGCGACCGAGGTGTGGCCGGAGCAGGCCAAGAGCGTGCTGGTGTTGACGTCTTCCTCCGCGGCGTGGGTGAGAGCGGAGTGGCGAAGCCGGTGGAGTGTCCAGGGCCCGCCGGGGCAGTCGGTGGTCGTCCGCTCGAACAGTTCGGCGGCTCTGCGGCCGGGCAGCCGGGCCCGCCCGGAGTCGGGGGCAAGGTCGCCAGGCGGCAACACGACCCGGGTGCGGCGAGCGGTGAGGAAGACCGGTCCGGCCCGGCGTCCGGCCAGCAGGCGGGGCAGGAGCCGGGCGGTGGCGGTGCATCAGACGACGCACGAGTGTTCACGATCGCGAGAGTGCACAGGGGGCCCTGTGCACTCTCGCGAAGAATCCGTTGACGCACGCCCAGCCCCGGCGCTCAGGGAACCTGGAGCGCCTTCTCGACGGTGGCGACCCGTTCCCGGAACCCGTCGAGATCACCACCCGCGACCACGTAGCCCGCGCCGCTGCGGAGCCCCTCCAGCAGGGCGTCGGCGATCACAGCGGGATCGCTCCCGGAGGCCACGAGATCGCGGATCGCCTCACGCTCGGAGCGCGCCACAGCGGAGGCGTCGACCGCGAGCGCACGCTCTCCGAACGCCGTCGCGATCGGGCCCGGCAGCAGCACGAGCGTCCGGATCGAGGACCCCCGCGCGCGCAACGCCGCGTCGACCGCCTCCATGTAGGCGACGACCGCGTGCTTCGAGACGCCGTACATGCTCGCGGCGGACACCAGGCCCCCGAGCGAGCCGGTCGTCACGAGCCATCCCCCGTCCTCGTCGTCGAGCATGCGCGGCAGGAACGTACGCACCCCGTTGACCACCCCGTAGAGGTTGATCCCCAGCGTGCGCTCCCAGTCGGCGGGCGCCGCCGCCCAGATGGGCCCACCGCGGTATCCATCCACACCGGCGTTGTTACACAGCAGATGGACTCTCCCGAACCGCGCGAAGGCCGCGTCCGCGAGCCCTTCGACCGCGGCGACCGAGGCCATGTCGGCGGCGACCGGGAGTGCCTCGACCCCGGAGTCGGCAAGCTGTGCCGCGGTGTCCTCGGCACTGGCGCCGTCCAGGTCAGCGGCCACCACCCGCATTCCCTCCCGGCCCAGACGCAGCGCGATGGCCCGGCCCAGTCCCGACCCCGCCCCGGTGACCACCGCGACCCGACCCTGCAGATCCTGCATCTCCGTCTCCCTCTGTCGTCGACCCACCAGAGAGTAGGCTGGCCGCACCCATTTTTTCAACGTTTACGTAGACAGAGTTGCAGAAGGTCGGTTACCTTCCGCTCATGCGATCAGCGACGCTCACCCCCACTGTCAGCCGGCGCACGTTCCTCCTGAGCACCGCCATGCTCGGGGCCGCGACGGCCTGCTCATCGCCCTCGGAACCGGCCGTCTCGAGCGGGAGCCTCACCCAACTCCGGATGGGCGCACCGGTTTCACTGACCTCGGCACACATCTACGTCGCCAAGGGCAAGGGCTATCTGCGCGAGGAGGGACTGGATGTCGAGCTGGTGAACCTGCTGGGGACCGACGCGCAGCCGCTGGCGGCGTCGGGGCAGATCCACGGCTACTTCGGCACCCTCTCCGCGGCGTTCTTCAACGGGCTGTCCCGCGGGCTCGACGTGAAGCTGCTCGGACCCAACGGCGGGATCTCCGCCGACGGCAGGCCCCAGATCCAGGTCGTGGTCCGCAAAGACGGTCCGATCACCGCGGTCGCGGACCTGCGCGGCAAGAAGGTCGCACTTCCTGGTGGTAGTGCGACCTCGTCGGCCTGGCAGTTCGATCGCATGCTGAGCACCGCGTCGGTCCGGGTCGAGGACATCGAGGTCGTCGAGATGGCGGCGGCGGACGCCCCGATCGCGCTGACCAACGGTCAGGTCGACGCCGCGCTCGCCTTCTACCCGGTGCTGGCCCAGGTCCTCACCGAGGGCCGGCTGGTGGTCCTGCCCGGAATGGACAAGGGCGGCGAACTCGGAATGGGCAACATGATCGCGGTCGGGCCGGGCCTCACCGTCGACAACCGCGACGCCGGTGTCGGGCTCCTGCGGGCGCTCAACCGTGCCGTGAAGGACCTACAGGGCAACTACTTCGACGATCCGGAGATCGTCCGAATCGTCTCGGAGAACACCTCGATCCCGGCTGACGTCATTCGCAGCTGCCCACCGCCCGGGTTCGCACCAGGGCTGCCCTTCAACCCCTCCGTGCCTCAGCAGACCCAGACCTACTTCCGCAGGCTCGGCACGCTCAGCTACCAGACCAACATCCCGACCGAGCAGCTCCTCGACAACCAGATCATCCAGGCTGCGCGCGTCTGACCGCGCCGCCCGACGCGAAAGGGTCGCATGCTCGACCGTACCGAGTTGTTCGTCGACGGACGCCCGACCGCCGCCGCCATCACTGTTCCCGTCGTGGACCCCAGCACCGGAACCGTGGTCGGCCACGGTCCGGTCGCCGGGCCAGCCGACATCGACCACGCCGTCCGTGCCGCACGCACCTCGTTCGAGGACCGTCGCTGGCGCGACCGCACACCGACCGAGCGGGCCGAGGTCCTCCGCACGGCGGCGAGCCTGGTGGCGGACGTCCGGGACGACCTGACCGAGCTCGTGATCACCCAGAACGGCTCCGTGCACCGGTTCGCCCACGGGGTACAGGCGGGCAGTGCGCAGGACCTGCTGCCGTACTACGCCGAGCTGGCGCTGACCCACCTGGCCGAGGAGCACCGCTCCGACCCGGTCGGCACGAGCGTCGTGGTGCAGGAACCCATCGGGGTGGTCGCCACGATCACCCCGTGGAACTCTCCCCAGCGCGCGATGCTGCTCAAGGTCGCGCCCGCGCTGGCGGCCGGCTGCTCGGTGGTCCACAAGCCCGCGCCGGAGACGCCCCTGGACGCGTTCGTCGTCGCGGAGGCGCTCCACAAGGCCGGGCTGCCTGCCGGGGTGTTCAACGTGGTACCGGGTGGAGCCGAGGTCGGGGAGCAGCTCGTCGCGCACCCTGACGTCGACAAGGTGTCCTTCACCGGCAGCTCCGACGTCGGCCGCCGGATCCTCGCCACGGCCGCGGGGCGGATCGCGCGCGTCAGCCTCGAGCTGGGCGGCAAGTCACCCGCGGTCGTGCTCGACGACGCCCCCCTGGACGACACCGTGCGCCGGCTCGCGCCGCTGGCGTTCCTCAACACCGGTCAGGCCTGCGTCGCACAGACCCGGATCCTCGTTCCCCGCTCTCGGTACGAGACGTTCGTCGACGCCTTCGCGACCCACGTCCGCTCACTCACCGTCGGCGATCCGCGCGACCCGGCGACCGACCTCGGTCCCCTCGCCACGCCCGCGCAGCGCGAGCGGGTCGAGCACTATGTCGCGATCGGACGTGCGGAGGGTGCCCGTGTCGTCGCCGGTGGGGGACTCCCCCGGCATCAGACGCGGGGCTGGTTCCACGAACCCACCGTCTTCGCCGACGTCCACAACGGGATGAGGATCGCCCGGGAGGAGATCTTCGGCCCGGTCGTCTGCATCCTCCCCTACGACGGCGACGACGCCCGAGCTGTCAGCATCGCCAACGACACCCCGTACGGGCTCTCCGCCACCGTGTGGGGAGCTGACGCAGCACGCGCATACGCCGTCGCGCGGCGGATCCGTGCGGGGCGGGTCGGCGTCAACGGCGCGACGCACGCGACGAGGGCGCCGTTCGGCGGGTTCGGGCAGTCGGGGCTGGGTCGCGAGACGGGACCGGAGGCCATGGACCTCTACCTTGAACCGCAGTCCATCGCTGTCGCCGGGGTCCGCGGCGAGCAGTGAGGCCGCGGCGCCTGGCCGACGACGGTCCGGCCGCGCACCGGCCGCCCGGCCTTCCTCTCCCCTGACACGCTGGATCCGAGGAACGCGGGCGCGGCGTCGTGGTGGCCGCGGCTGCGCAGTTCCCGGGCACGGCGACGGGCCTGGTCGACCAGGGCCGCCCGGCGCGGGGCGTTGACCGCGTTGCGCTCGGCGTTGGCGGCCAGCCAGGCCGCGTGCGCCGAGCCGTCGTCGTCGAGTACCAGGTTGGCCAGGTTGCGGGCGGCGCGCCGGGTCCGGCCCAGCACCTTGCCGATCCGCCGGCGAGCACCCCGGCCAGGTCGCCGGCACTGGCCACCTGCTCACACAACAGCTCGGCGGCCTCGGATTCGGCCCTCCACTCGGGTCGGCGCCACCAGGGGCAAAGTAGCTGTGAGTGATCGGCTCCCATCATCCGACGGAGAGTCCGGACCGCATCGCGGCTGTTCATCGGCCCCGTGAGAAAACCGGCATCCCAGACGACTGCGGAGCGCTATGGCTTCGCATCCTGATCAAGGATGCTACCGGGAGGCTGTGACCTGGTCTTTCTCGCTACTTTGCGGCTGGTCGCACGGACCCGAGTGGAGGGCCGACAACGGCGATCCAGTCGAACGTCTGGCCTTCGCCGGCCTGCGTGAGGTCCGCCATACCATCATCCGCGTCATCACCACCCACCTCCGCGAGGAGGCCACCACATCCTGGCAAGGCCACAACTTCGACTTCACCGGAGTCGTCTTCGACACTCAGGGACTTTGCGCTCCTACCAGTGGTCGTGGACAGGCGCGTCAGGCGGCGGCGCGGTCGCCGGTGCGGCGGCGGCGCAGGTCGGCTTGCTCGAGCGCGGGTGGTACGTAGGCGATGTCGAGCGTGCCCGGGTTCACCCCGGGCGGGACCACCTTGTCGATCTGGTCGAGAGTGTCGTCGTCGAGGACGGTGCCGGCGCCGGCGAGCAGGTCGTCGAGCTGCGCCATGGTGCGGGGGCCGATGATCGCCGAGGTGACCGCGGGATGGCTGATGACGAAGGCCAGGGCCAGATGGGTGAGCGACAGACCGGCCTGCTCGGCGATCGGGACGAGTTCTTCGACGGCGTCGTGGTTGCGCTTGTCGGTCATGTGCTTCGGCACCCAGTGCATGCGGGCGCTCGAGACCTGTTCGTTGCCGTCCTTGCGGTAGCGGCCGGTGAGCAGACCCGAGGCCAGCGGGCTCCAGACCAGCGTGCCCAGCCCGTAACGCTCGCAGACCGGGAGGACGTCGCGCTCGATACCGCGGTTCAGGATCGAGTACGGCGGCTGTTCGGTGCGGAAGCGGGCCAGCCCGCGCCGTTCGGAAGCCCACTGGGCCTCGACGATCTCCGCGGCCGGCAGGCTGGAATGGCCGATCGCGCGTACCTTACCCGCCCGCATCAGGTCGGTCAGGGCGGCGAGGGTCTCCTCGATATCGGTGCCGGGCTCGGGATGGTGGACCTGGTAGAGGTCGATGTGGTCGACGCCGAGACGCCGCAGCGAGTTCTCGACCGCGGTGACGATCCAGCGGCGGGAGTTGCCGCGCTGGTTGGGGTCGGTGCCCATGGGGCCGTTGAACTTGGTGGCGAGCACCACGTCGTCGCGTCGGCCGCGCAGCGCCTTGCCCACGATCCGTTCGGTTTCGCCGTCACCGCCGTAGACGTCGGCGGTGTCGATGAAGTTGATGCCGGCGTCGAGGGCCCGGTGGATGATGGTGACGCAGTCGTCGGGGTCGGGGTTGCCGAACGGGCCGAACATCATGGTGCCGAGGCAGTAGGGACTGACCTTGATGCCGCTACGGCCGAGGGGGCGAGTGCGCATGATCTGTTCCTTCGAAAGGCGGAGGGCCGGGTGGTCCGAGGCGGCCTGGGAAGGCCGCCTCGGACCGGATGAGTGCGTTGGTGGTCAGCCGGCGTACGGGGCGGCGACGTCGAGGATCCAGGTGACGCCGAAGCGGTCGGTCAGCATCCCGAAGCCCGGGGCCCACTGCGACGGGCCGTACTTCTCGATGAGGTCGGCGCCGTCGGCGAGCTTGTCCCACAGCGCGCCGACTTCCTCGGCGGTTTCGCCGCGGACGGACACGAAGAACCGCTCGCCGGTCAGCGTCATGCCGTGCTCGCGAGTGGTGGCGGCGGGCGCGGCGGCGGCCGGTGCCTGGCTGGGCACGTCGTAGGCCATGATGCTGAAACCGTTGTCGGCCGTTACCTGGCCGAAGACGATCTTGTCGGCGTCGGGCAGTTCCTTCGGCATGCCGAAGTCGCCGTACGCGATGGTGGTGAGGTGGCCGCCGAACACGGTCTGGTAGAACTCCAGCGCCGCGCGGGCGTCGCCGCGGAAGTTCAGGTGGGTGGTGGTGGAGATGGCCATGCTGGTGACTCCTTATTGATTTTCCAGGCGCGGTACGCCCGGTATGGGCTGGTAAGTCTCGTTTGAGAGAACCAGGGAAGGGGGTGTCGGACGGCCGAATCGGTGAATCCCCACCGCGCTGCTGATCTCAGATGGCCCGGAACATCAAACATGGTGCTGACTCCGTCAGTGTTGAAAGAGGGCCGTCCGGGTCGCGGTGGCTGACCGGCTCGAGACGAAGATTCGCAGGGGTAGGTGACAGGATGTGGCACCTACTTTGGGCAGAATCAGGTTCATGCCGAAAACTTCTGCCCGACTGCTGGCCCTGCTGTCGCTGCTGCAGACCCGCCGGGACTGGTCCGGCACGGTGCTGGCCGATCGCCTGGACGTCAGTCTGCGCACCGTGCGCCGCGACGTCGACCGGCTCCGCGAGCTCGGCTACCCCATCGCCGCCGTCAAAGGCCCTGACGGCGGCTACCGGCTCAGCGCCGGCACCGAACTACCCCCACTGCTGTTCGACGACGAACAGGCCGTCGCCCTCACCATCGCCCTGCAGATCGCCGCCACCACCCCCGGCAACGGCCTCGCCGAACCCGCCGAACGGGCACTGAACACCATCCGGCAGGTCATGCCCTCCCGGCTCCGGCACCGCATCGACGCGCTGCGCGTCACCGCCGTTGAACGACCCATCACCCGGCCGGCCACCCCGGTCGACGGCGACGTGCTCCTGACTGTCAGCGCCGCCGTCCACGCCCGCGAGATCCTGCGCTTCGACTACGGTGCCGAGGTCACGGACAAACCCCCGCGCCGCGTCGAACCCCACCACGTCATCGCCTGGGACGGACGCTGGTACCTCATCGCCTGGGACCTCGACCGCGACGACTGGCGCACCTTCCGCGCCGACCGGATTACCCCGCGCACCCCCAATGGGCCCCGGTTCACTCCACGCGTACTGCCCGGAGGAGACGCCGCCACCTTCGTCACCAGCACGTTCCGCGGCTCCGGCGACGCCTCGGGCAACTGGCCCTGCCAAGGCACAGTGATCCTCGACCTGCCCGCCGCCACCGTGGCCCTCTACACCCGCGACGGACTCGTCGAGGAGACCAGCCCCTACCGCTGCCGGCTCACCCTCGGATCCTGGTCCTGGCCCAGCCTCGCCGCCGCCATCGCCCGCTACGACGCCGACATCGAAGTCATCGGCCCCGACGAACTCACCGACGCCTTCGAACACCTCGCCCGCCGATTCACCAGAACCACAGCCGGCCACGGCATCACATCACCGACATCCTGAGCCGGCCCTCCGCTCCCGAACGTGTCCCCAGCCGCGCTCGCCAAGGGAGGAATCGACACTCCCCGGGCCGCCCGCGCGGCACCACCCGTGACCCTGCTCCCCGCCATCCGGCCATCAAAACGACCAACCAGGCGGCCTGACACTCGTCATCGGGTTAAAAGCGAAGCTCACTTCGGTTGCTCCGGGGTGAACACCACCCCCATCGCGCGGTCCAGGATCTCCGACAGCGCTCGTGGCTGATCGCTGGCGGTCCACGCGGTCAGAGCGGCCTCGACGCAGCCCAGGGCCGCGGCGATCACGGCGTCGGCGCGCGGGTCGGTGGTGTCGGCCGGGTCGGCTCCGAGGCGGCGGGCTATCTCGGGGCGGAGGAGTTCGTGCCAGCGGGCGTTCTTCTCGCGGTGCCATGCCGCCAGCGCCGGTGTGTTCATGCTTCGATCATTCCTGCATATCTCTAAACCTGGAACAGCGGCACAGTGGAAACCTGATGGTGACTGAACACCCCGACAGCAAGGGTCCTACCTTCCCTTGAACAGGACAGGGAAGGCACCGCTCACACGGGACGGCGGGCGGGGCTGGGCTATGGACGGCCCCGCGGCAGGTGAGCGTCAGTCCTGCTCTGGGTCATGGGGGTTGAGGAACATCGGAACGAAAAATCCTGTCAAGAGGCCCCTCCGGGTCCGCCCAGCGGAAGCCCCCGCCCGAAGGGCAACAGGGTGGGCAGATGGGAGAACCACGGCAACCAGCGCGACGAAGGGTCGCGTGGGCGGTCCTCTTGTCAGGGGCTCCAAGGGCGCGTAGCGGGGACAAGATCACGACTAGGGCGCGTTGCGAACTTCTTGCGGAGTTTCGCCATCTCACCAGGCGTGTTGAGGAATCTGCTGATCGCGGGCTGTCTGCTGACTGTCGCGGTCGTGCCCCGGGGCTCGGCCGCCTTTTGGAACGCCTGGCCCGTTCCCGAAAAGCCCTGTAAGCAGTCGTCCGGCTGGGTTCCGGGAAGGTTCGCCGACCCGGTGAGTATGCCGGAGATCAGGCACGTGGATGTCGTCAGGGTTGCCTTCGGGTGGTACGCGGGGCGTCAGGTTGCGGTCAGCGTTGGCAGGGAGGGCACCTTGCGCATGTGGTCGTTGCCCGCGCTCACGCCGATCGGGAATCCAGTGAAAGCCGATCCATCCACGTACGTGTTTCATGCGGAGGGGCTGACGGTGGAGAAGGAGGAATTGCCGTCTGTGATCAACCTGGCGGGGCGGGCGACGAAGGTGTTCATCGAGACGGGGGGTGATGAATACATAGCGCCTCCTCTTTCCGCCACCTATGCCGATCTCGCGTCGGGGAAAGACGTGGACTACCTGGAGGGCAGCTTCTACCACGTACGCGCCGCCGTTGTGGGCGGCCGGACCGTACTGGTGACCGCGAACGGCAGCCCGCAGGAGGCCGAGGGGCCACCTGCGGGCAGCCTCTCGCTCTGGGATCCGGTCACCCATCGGCAACTCGGAATGATGCGGGCCGAAGGGGTGCCGGACTATGACTACGGCGATGTGGGGCTGGCCATGGGCAAGCTCGACGGGAAGCCGGTGGCGCTGGTCGGCGGAGGTGACAACGCGCTGCGGCTCTGGGATCTCAGCAGCCGGAAGTTGCTGGCTGCGGTCGAGCCCGAGGGGCATCGCGCCCAGATCCGGCGTCTTGCGCTGACCATGTGGAACGGTCGCCCAACGGTCGCCACACAGAGCGCCGACGGCGTGGTCATGCTCTGGGACCTGGCTACCCGGCGGCGGATCGAGACCGGCAACCCGCCCGCCGACATCGCTCCCGGCGGTCTCGCCTATGACGGTACGGCCAGGCCGTACGAGGAAGGTGACGATGTCCAGTTGCGCTCGGTCGCGACCGGGGCGACAGTCGGTGCGGTGATTCCGGTCAACAGACGGTTCTCGTTGCCGCGCATGCGGTTCACCGAGATCGACGGTCGCCGCGTCGCTCTTCACATAAGCCGAAATATCCGGATCTGGGATTTGGCCAGCGGGCGGTGGCTGGGCACCATCCCAAAGGTGAACTCGATCGAGGGCGACGTCGCCATCGCCGAGTTCCGCTGCACCACCGCCATCCTCGCCGTCAGCAACAAGACCCTCAACGTCTGGGACCTGCGCACCGGCCACCGCCTCACCCGCCGCCTACCCCACCCCAGCCGCATCCTCGACGTCGAGTACGCCACCCTCGGCGACCTCCCCATCGCGGTCACCGCCACCGACGACGGCAACGTACGCGTGTGGAACCTGCTCAACGGCAGCCAGATCGGCACCCCCCAACCCCTGGGCGGACGCTTGGCAGAACTCACGATCGCCTACGCGAACGGCCACACCTTGGCGATCCGCGCCGGCCGGGAACGCCTCTGGCTGTGGGACCTCTCCAAGACTCCCTAACACCGCGTCGAGTTGCCCGTCCTTCCCGCCCGCCCACCCTGTTGACCTTCGGGCGGACCCGGGCCCTCCGGTTCCGAAGATTCAGCTTCCACGTCCAGCCCCAGGACCTCCGACGTCCGCGCCGCGGATTCATACAGCAACCGCCACAGGGTCCGCTCGCGCAGCGCGATCCCCTCCCGGCCGAGCAACTCGGCCACCTCGGCACGATCCAGCCACCGGGTGCGGTCAGTCTCGACCGTACGGCGCTTGAGCCGACGCAACGGATCCTCGGTGATCCACCCCTGGTCCCGCCACCAGCCACTCGCCGAGGCCAGCGCGTTCAGCCGGGCATTGACGGTGGCCGCCGAGCGCGTCCCCCATTGGTCGGTGAACCACGCGGCGACCAGGTCGGCCGCATCTCCCCTTCCAAGGCGATCACCGGCGCGAAAGAGCCGAATCTCGTGGCCAGGGCGCGCAGCGCCGTGGCGTAGGAGCGGATGGTGTTGGAATTGGACACTCCGGCGAGGAACTCCTCCACCGCGTCCTTGAGCACCGGCACCTGCCGTTCGGCTCTGATCCTGTGGACTACTCCCACGACCTGCCTCCGCGCCCTGTCGCAGATAACCATAGAGTCTGGCCCCCGCCGCGCGAGGGCATTTCTCCAGGACGGGATCGACGCCATCGCAGATGATCATCAATTATACGCGACAGAGCGAACGTCCCTGCTCGCCCCGCTGACCCGCGTCTGGGACGGGTTTCATCCTCCAGCTCGATGAACCGCACGACTCGCTCCGCGCGTCCCCGATCGCTGCGGCAGGGCGAGCGGCACCGGTCATGGCCTCCAGGCGACCGGGCCCGTAAGGGGGCTGAGAGTCTGGTGCGCGTGACAGTTGATGCGGTTGAGGAGTTCGAGCGGCATCGTTCGAAGCTGTTCGGGTTGGCCTATCGGATGCTGGGTTCGGCTGAGGAGGCCGAGGACGTCGTCCAGGACGCCTTCCTGCGTTGGCATCAGGCGAGCGCTGTCGCGTCGCCGTGGGCGTGGCTGGCCAAGGTCGCCACCAACCTGTGTGTGAACCGGTTGACGTCCGCGCGTGCGCGCCGGGAGAGCTATGTCGGTTCTTGGCTGCCGGAGCCGGTGTTGACCGCGGGCGGCGCTTTGGGCCCGCTGGACAGCGCCGAGCAGCGGGAGTTCGTCTCGCTGGCCTTCCTGGTGCTGCTGGAAAGGCTCAACCCGGTGGAGCGCGCGGTGTTTGTCCTGCGCGAAGCCTTCGACTACAGCCATCGGGAGGTGGCCGAGGTCATCAACTCCTCCGAGGCGAACTCCCGGCAGCTGTACACCCGAGCTTGCCGGCGCCTGACCGAGGCGCGTGGTCGCTCCGATCGCCGGTTGGACCAGGCCCGCCGCCGCGACCTGGTGGAGAGCTTCCTGAAAGCCGCAGAACAAGGAGACCTGCCGGGGTTGGAGAAAGTGCTGGCCGAGGACGTGACCGTGTGGGTGGACGGTGGCGGCAGGGTCGGCGCCGCTCGGCGGCCCATCTCCGGTGTCTCCAAGGTGGCGCGCTACTTGGTGGGGTCGTTGAGCATCGCCGGTGAGGGGGTGCGGCTGTCGGCTACGGAGGTGAACGGCGCACTGGGGCTGCTGGCCCGGGCCGGCGGGGAGCTGGTCGGCGTGCTGGTACCGGAGACGTCGAACGGCCGGATCAGCGGGATTCGCATCATCGCCAACCCCGACAAGCTGCGGTTGTCACATTCCGGAGGCCTATCCGGTTCTTAACGGGTGACCGCCTCACGCCGGACCCGGCGTGAGGCGGTGACCTGACAGCCGCGCGAGGCCGGAACACCGGCATCGCGCTCTCCGCGGAGGATTCCTACCCGTGACGAACCCGATCCTGGTGACGGGCGGTACCGGCCGGCTCGGCCGCGCGCTCGTGCCACAGCTTCTGTCGGACGGTCATGCCGTCCGCGTGCTGAGCCGCAAGCCGCCATCGGATGAGCAGACGTGGTGCGGTGACCTGCTCACCGGTGAGGGCCTGGAGGAGGCGGTCGACGGCGTCGGTGTGATTGTCCACTGCGCGACCGGTAACGGCCGTGCGGACATCGCTGGCACGCGCAACCTCATCCAGACGGCGGTGCGAGCCGGGCGCCCGCATCTGATGTACGTGTCCATCGTCGGCGTCGGCCAGGTGGACATGGCCTACTACCGGGCGAAGCTGGCCTGCGAGCAGCTCGTGGAACGCTCCGCCCTGCCGTGGACGATCCAGCGTACGACCCAGTTCCACGAGCTCATCGTCTGGATGTGCACGAGCCAGCGCTGGCTGCCGATGATCGTGATGCCCAGCGGGGTCAGCTTCCAGCCCGTCGACGCCGGCGAGGTGGCCGCCCGCCTGGTCACGCTGGCCGGCGCGCCACCGGCCGGCCGGTCGCCGGACATGGGCGGGCCCGAGGTGCGCCCCGCCGCCGATCTGGCCCGCGCTTACGCCCGCTCGCGCCCCAGCCGCCGGCCGGTGGTGTCGGTGCCGATGCCCGGGGCCGGCATCCGCGGCTACCGTGAAGGGGGACATCTCACCCCTGAGCACGCCGACGGCCGCATCACCTTCGAGCAGTTCCTCGCCGCATGAGTGCCCTCACCTGGCTGCGGGCGGGCCTGGCCTTCCTCGCCGTAGCGCAGTTCGCCGTGGGGGGTTGGGCGCTGTTGTTGCCCCGCTCGTTCTTCGACATTCCGTGGGTGGGGATGCGCATGCCGTACAACGCGCATCTGATGATGGACTACGGCGCGATGAGCCTGGCCACGTCGGTGGTGCTGGGCGTGAGCTTTTTCATCGTACGGCGGAGCATGGCCCGTACGGCGCTCGCCGTGTACCTGGTGTTCGCCGCGCCGCACCTAGTGATCCACATCCAGATGCTGCACCATCTCACGCCCGGCGAACGCGTGCCGTTGCTGGCCGCACTCACGGCGGCCGTCGTGATCCCGCTGGTGCTGCTTCCGCTCACCAGCCGGCTCGAAAAGGCGTAATTCCTCCACCTTTCCACAGAAAGGCGTCTTTGTTGGGGTGCCGTTAAGAAGCGCGTCACCAGCCCCGAACGAGCGAGAACATGCAGGTCAACGGCTTGCATTTGAGAGCTGTGGCGGTTCCAGCGAGCCGATGCTTCGACGGAAGACACTCCGTCTGACCTGCGGAGACGTTACCGTTTGGGGCTGGTGACGCGCTTCTTAACGGCACCCCTCCTTCGTCGGGACTTGCCACCGGAGGACCATGGCGACGTGAGTAACGGCTACTGCTTCCCATGTTCTGACGTCCGCTCTGCGGGCCGATGGTCCCGGTACGCAGCGGCCAAGAGTGATCAGGACGTATCCGAGGTCAGCCTGGAGGTTTCGCCCGCTGCGACCACCGGCCCCAACCACTACGCGGCCCCTTTGGGGTGCTTCGCGTTGGCGCCGGCCGTCTCCGCTCCCGTCCATGGCTCAGGAAGGGAGAGGTAACCAAGTACTACTAGTCGGTCGCAGGTGACTTCCAAGCACGGTGGTCCACCGTGGAGACATGCCCAGGGCCAAGAAGCCGACCAAGCCACTCGTCCATACGAGAAAGACCCCCACCCGCAGACAGGCCAGGGCGCTGGCCAGGCAGCGGCGCGAGCAGGCCGACTGGCGGCTCGTGGAGAAACGAGATCGGGCCGAAAGCTTCAAGCCGTACGCTGGACACTATTACGTTGGCCGCAATCAAGTACTCTTCCTCAGCTTCCTGCCATGGATACTCGTCGTGGCGATAGTCACCAACGCCCTGCCCGATCTGAAGGTGGCACTCGGGGTGACGGGTACACCGGGAACCGCCACCGTCGTGGTGCACGAGCGCGTCGGCAGAAACAGCTACCACAGCGAGGCGCGCCTCGTGTTCGACGACCCGGCACGGGAGCCCGTCATCGTCAAAACCGTCTCGGGTGTGGAGCTGGGGGAGTCCTTCCGCGCCGCGCTCACCCCCGAGGGCGACTGGGTTCTGCCCACCGGCATGCGAGGGGCGACGAGATCGTTGATGTTCCTCTCCATGGCCCCGCTCTGCCTGTCGTTCATACCCTACGTACTGCTGTACCGCTTCCGCGTCAGGCGTGGTCTCAAGGCGGCGGCGGTCGGCGGCGGCGTGGTGGCCGCCGCCTCTGTGCTGATGTTCGTCGTGATGCTGGTCCTCAATCTCTTCTACTGAGCGGCCGAGGCTCAGGGCCAGGAGGAGTCCTGGTCGGGGTCGCCGCCGTCGGAGGAGGTCCCCGTGGTAATCGCGGAAAATACAACGGATATGGGTCTGACCTGCATGGATAGAGCTTGGCCCGCCATCCACATGATCATGTTGCCAAGGAGTCTCCGCAGATCAGCGGCAACATCGTTGGATTCACGGCCATTACTACCGGAACCCCCATAGGGGTGCCACCGGAATACGGCAGAAACAGGCCACGGCTTGATCATTGGTCGTTAGAATCCTGGGGTTCGCGCTGGTTGGTGGCGGTTTCCGGGGGTTCGGGTGGCATCGATCGACCGGACGGCGTACCCGAGGTTCACGCGTGCGGTGTCGGCGCGGGAGCTGGCGGAGGTTTTCACCCCGTCGGCTGATGAGGTGGAGTGGGCCCGCGGCAAGACGCACGATGATCAGCCTCTGTTGGCCTTGCTGGTGTGGTTGAAGGCCTATCAGCGGCTGGGGCACTTCCCGAAGTTGGCCGAGGTGCCGGCGGTGGTCGCCGAGCACATCCGCAGTGTGGTCGGCCACGCGGCACCGGAGCTACGTGCGCACTCGGACCTCGTCCCACCAAGGGACGAGGGAGGGCACTTCCACAGGAGCTTACGATGCGAATCCAGGTCGAAGGAATAATCGCTGGCGTCTACGCCATCCTAGTCCTTGCCGCAGCGGCCCATGCTCTTCCTCATCTCGGAAAGCGTGGAGGACTGGAGTTCGCTATCGTCCTCTTCGTTGCGGCACCATCGAGCTTTCTAGTCAGCTGGCTGTTCGAAAGATTCCGACTGTCCCTCAGCCCAGGACCCGTACTCGAATGGGTGCTCGCCAACGGCGACAAGGTGCTTTGGCTCTTAATGACCGTAGCGGGTCTCCTCCAGGCCATATTGCTGTTCTTCGCCATCCGATGGCTGCGCGGGATCGTGGCCGGTTGACCGATTTGGCAGGCCGGTCGAGCATGACTATTGCAAGTCGGCCTGTCGGTAAGAGTGCTGCAATGAAGTACATTCCGGAGCCGTCGTCCCAGGTCACACAGGGTTTGTGTGTCGAGCGGTCAGAGCTCGGTTTCGGCCGGGGGCAGCGAGGCAGGGTCCGTGGCCGCATTGGCGTACACGCTGTCATCAGGACTTTGACCTGCGACGATCACGGTGGGAAACCGGACAGAGTTCATGCACTGTCCGGTATATGGCTCGGGGCATCTCCGGCCTGCGGTCAGTCCTCCCCTACCGGGACGCTGCCTGCTTTCTCTCGGATCAGGTGGCCGGTCCCCTCCGGTTCAGAAATGAGCAGCTCCGCGTTCGCGTGAGAACGAGTTGTGGGAGCAGATCGAGGGCCCGGCTGCTCTCGCCTTCGGACTTCGATCTTGCTCCGGGAATGGATCGTTTGCGAGAGTAGGTACCCGGTCTCCTCTTCTCAACAGGGGGCATGAGTTGGGCCGATCGGCCCAACTGTCAACTGATGTGACAGTAAGCCCGGCTCACCGTTCCGCTCCTACTGGCAGGTCCGGATGGCGGACCGCCCGACCGGTGTCGGAAAACGTGTTGAGAAGTTGGAGTGTTCACCAACTCCGACGGCACCCTTTACCGTCACTGGCCGTTCCGTTGTTGCTCAAGCTCCGTCTCGCATGGCGCGACCCCGGCATGTGGCTGCCCCGGGCCCTGGGCCACCGTGCTGACCTCGCCCGCGTGGTGGCGCCTGCCGGACGATGACCGAGAGGCCCACCGGTCCGGGGTCGAACCCGCCTTCTGGACCAACCGCCAGGTCCGCCGGAGCGGTCTGTGTACGTCGTGCTGGATGCGCGAGAGCGAGCCCGACATCCTCATTCTGCGACGGTGGCCGGTGCTCGGCCGCCTGACACGCGGCCGCAGAATCAACGGTCAGCGCTGGAAGCGGTAGCGGATCTGGCTGTACGTCTCGCCCTTGCCGAAAGCGAATCCGACCTCCGGATCGATGCGGTACAGCAGAACCTTGCCGGAGCGGATGGCATCACCGAGGCCATACCAGGTGCCGTCCGAGCTGGTCAGGAGGTCGCCGTACTTGCCCTCGTAGGCGTCGGCGGTGGTGCTGCGTTCAGCCGGGCCGCACACCAACTCGGCACGTCCCTCGATGGTGATGTCGATACCGTCCAGGACGTTCGTGCCGGTCGTCATGACGCAGTGGTCGTTGGTGTGGAGGTTACGCGTCTTGCGCTCTTGGTCGCCGGTAGCGAAGTACAGGGCGCCGCCGGTCCAGACGGCCAGCAACGGTGTCACGTGGGGTCGGCCGTCGGGGCGGACGGTAGACAGCCAGAACAGTCGCGCCTGCTCCAGCTCACGCAGTGCGATCGGCCAGGGGATCACGTCGGCGCCGGAGTCGCTGAAGGGGCCGATCTCGGCGACCGGGTCACAGCCGGACATGGAAGCTCCTCAATGGGTCAGGCGGGAATGCGGTCGGTCACGATCTGGTCAACGGGAGGCGCCGCGGTCTCTTTGGGGACCGGTGCCGATCGCTTGCCGAGCATGGCCAGAGCGATGACCAAGCCCAGTGCCGCGACGAGGCCGACCACGCCGAACGCGGCCTGATGACCGGGAACCAGCGTCTGCGGCGCGGCGATCCCAGGCGTGGGTGCATGCGCGGCGACAACGCTGCCGGCGATGGCTACGCCGAGGGCAGTGCCAACCGCGAAGCAGGTATCGGCGAGTCCGGCGGCCAGACCGGAGTGCCGTTCGGCGACACCGGTGAACGCCGCGATCTGGGCACAGACGGTGGCGGTGCCCATGCCCGCCCCGAAGACCAACAGGGCAAAAGTCAGCAGTTCCGGTGAGCTGTGCTCGGACACCACCCGGGTGAGCAGCAGGCAGGATCCACCGAGCAGGGCAGTGCCGACAGTCGCGACCGGACGCACGCCGATCCTGGTCACAACCCGCTGGCAGACCAGAGCGCCGACGACGGCCGCCACGGTCATCACCCCGGCCGTGAGGCCGAACCGCACGGGCGACCAGCCGAGCACCGACTGCGCGTGGGCGGTGAGGATGATGAGCATGCCGTCGACCGCCATGCCCGTGACGAGAAGCAGGAGGTCGCCACCGACCAGGGAACGCGACCGCAGGACCCCGAACGGCACCAGCGGCGCCTTGGACCGCCGTTCGATCACGACAAACAAGCCGGTCAGCGCCATCGCACCCGCCAGCGGCCCGAGGACCTGGTGGCTGGACCATCCGACGTCAGGGACGCCGGTGATGGCGTAGACGAACAGCACGAGAGCCGAAGTGACCGTCAGCGCCCCGGCCAGGTCGAAGGAGCGGACACGCACCTCGTTCCGGCTCTCGATCAGCATCACCGGCGCGAGGATCAGCACCACCACCCCGACCGGGACGTTGATCCAGAAGACCCACTGCCAGCCGAGCGTATCGGTGATCAGGCCGCCCAGCAGCAGCCCGGCGGTGGCACCGAACCCTCCGATCCCGCCCCAGATTCCCAGTGCCCTGTTTCGCTCGCTGCCTTCAGCGAAGGCGTTCATCACCATGGACAAGGCTGCGGGGGCGATGATGGCGGCCGACACACCCTGCAAAGCGCGGGCTGCGACCAGGGCTTCGACCGTCGGGGCGAACCCGCATCCCAACGAGGCCACCACGCGCAGCGACATTCCGGCCAGGAAGACCCTGCGGCGGCCGAGCAGATCCGCGGCGCGGCCGCACAACAGCAGCAGGCCCGCAAAGGCCAGCGCGTAGGCCGTGACCGCCCACTGGACGGCGGTGCCGTGCGCCCGAAACTCCCGCTCGATGGCCGGCAGGGCGGTGAGCAAGCTGGTGCCGTCCAGGATGGTCATGAAGAACGCCGTGCCCAGCAGCACCAGCACTCGCCACCTCAAGGCGGCCGCCCGCGGGCTCACTCATGCCCTCCCGCACCCAGCTCGACGCCCAGCGCGTCAAGCCAGTCGCCGGTGCCGTGCTTCCGCCAGGAGGGCTCCTCCCGGCCATCGAGGAAGGCGCCCTGCTCGGTGAGGACCAGCCGCGTGCCCCCATCGGCCGGGCAGAACGCCACGGTCGTCAGCGACACCGTCGCTAGGTCGTCTCCCACGTGCAACATGGAGGTGTAGACGATGCGCTCGTCTGGGACGATGTCGCGGTACAACGACTCAAACGTCATCGACAGGCCGCTGTCCGGGTGGCTGCGGTTGACCTCCCGGCCCCCGACCCGGAAGTCCAGTTCATGGTCCGCATCGGGGGTGGAGAACCAGCGGGCCTTCGCCTTCGGGTTGGCCCATGCCGCGAACACCCGGGCCGCCGTGGCCGGGTAGAGGCGTTCGAGGGTGAACGTGGCGTGTGTGACAGAACGGTCGATCATCACAAGCTCCCTTGCTCCGGTGTGCCAGGATCATCGAGCAGGTAGTCGCCGAGCCGGTCCAGGCGTCGTTCCCAGGACGTGCGCTGCTCGGCAAGCCAGTCCTCGGCCGTCCGCAGTACGTCCGGCTCGATGCGGCAGGTGCGGACGCGGCCGATCTTCTCGGATCTGACCAGCCCGCACGCTTCCAGCACCTGGATGTGCTGCATGACCGCCGGTAGCGACATCTCCAGTGGCCTGGCCAGTTCGCTGACCGACACCGGCCCGCGGATCAGGCGCTGCACCATCGCCCGGCGCGTTCCATCCGCCAGCGCCTGGAACACCCGGTCCAGCGATCCGCCATAGTTAGGCATGTCCTTAACTATGAGTCGGCACACATTTATAGTCAAGTACTTCCTTAACAATGACCCGATCGTGGTGGCCCGATCTACTGGCGGGCTCGCGCATTCGGCCCTGTTCTCGTACAGCCACGGCGAACGGACATGCAGCACTGCGTGATGCTCGGAGCCGGCCCCGGCTCTCCTACCGCCGGGCCGAGGAGATCTTCGAGGAGAACACCCGGCTGCCGGCCAACCCGCTCGCCTCACCCGAGGACATCGAGGACCTGAACGGGTGGACGCTTCACCGGCTACGTCACAGTGCCCTGACACACGACGCCGAGGACGGCACCTCCACCCCGATGCTGCTGGCCCGCTCCCGTCACGCCTCCGTCCGCTCCCTGGAGCGGTACGCCCGCCCTGGCGTCGACTCGGTCGCCCGACACGTCGCCGAACACCACGGCCGGGCGGTGCGCCAGCGCCCGGGCGATCGCCACCCGCTGCTGCTGGCCGCCGGACATCTCGCTCGGGCGATACCCTAGACGGTCGCCCAGCCCCAGCACCCGCACCAGATGCGCCATCCACTGCCGATCCACCCGAGGGCCGCCGATCCGCTCGCCCAGTGTGATGTTCTCCTCTGCGGTCAACGTCGGAATGAGGTTGAACGCCTGGAAGACGAACCCCAGCCGATCCCGCCGCAGCGTCGTCAACTGCCCGTCCGACAACCGCGCCAGATCGGTTCCCCCGATCAGCACCGACCCCGACGTCGGCCGCTCCAGACCCGCCAGGCAATGCAGCAGCGTCGATTTCCCGGACCCCGACGGCCCCATGATCGAGGTGAACCGGCCCGCCTCGAACCCCACGGAAACCCGGTCCAGAGCCGTCACCAGCGAACTCTGGCGGCCGAACGTGCGCGTCAGATCGACCGCGTGGACAACAGGCGGCTGCCCGACAGTACTCGGAACCTCACCCGAATGCGAAAACGAAAAAGACATGCCTCCATCACACGTCAGGTACCCCACGCGGCTTGGCGACTGGGGACGCGTCCGGGAGTAGAACGCTCAACACGCCGATGAGGAACGCCGACTCGTTGTCGCCGGTAGCTCAGACGACCGCCGACCATAACCGGGTGTGCCCGCAGGCCTCCAGTTATGACCTGTGCAAATCTCCCGGCGACACACACCTGAACGAAAAGTCACGGTAAGCCACTCAACTCTCCTCTGCTAACGGGACTTTTCGTTCGGATGCTCGTCATGCCCCGATTACTACCGGGACCCCAGATAGGTCGGCCAGGGCGCGCATCGCCATGCGGCGGGTGACCTGAGTGCCGTTGAGGCGGCGCAGGCTGTGCTCGGCGAGCTCGCCGGCGCTGGTGCCGATCGCGGCGGTCAGGTCGGCGGAGCCGGTCGTGGCCATCAGGTCGGCGGCGGCCACAGTACCGACCCCGTAACTAGCTCACGCGGGGGAGGTGGTTCACCCTCACGGGGGATCATTTGTCCTCAAATGCCGCGAGAGAGTGCAGCTATGGCGATCAAACTGCTACATGCGGCCCCGGCCACCAGCGACACCGAACAGCCCGTCCCACGCTGGGCGCTCCGTGCCGCCTACGCGCTTCCCTGGCTGCTGCTCCCCTCGTGCCTGTGGCGGTTGCCGTTTGCCTTTCACTTCGACATGGGCCAGCTCAACGATGCGCTTGTGGCACCGTTGTGGATCACTATCCCCTATGTCTTCGGGCTCAGTGTGCTCACTGAGTTGGTGGCGCTGCTCAGCATCGGTCTGGTGCGCGGCTGGGGCGAGGTGGTCCCGAGCTGGATCCCGGTCATCGGCGGCAGACGTGTGCCGCCGATGGCGGCGGTCGTCCCTGCCGTGGTCGGTGGGCTGTTTTTGACCGCGATCTCGGTCTGGATGGCGCTCACCTGGGTCGGCGTCTCCGACGGTATAGCGTACGAGAACGACTGGTGGCAGGCGCTGGCCAGGGTGTGCATCACCCCGGTCGCGCTGTGGGGCCCGATAGTGCTCGCCCTGGCCTACGCCTACCACGTGCGCCGTCGCCCCGCCCGCGGTTAGGGGATGCCTTGCACGGTACCCGCCCGATACCTCCACAGCACCGCCACACCCGGGACCGTCTCAGACCCGGGTCCCGGCGCCGGTGCCGCCGACGATCAGATCGGTCAGCGCCGTGACCGCGTCCGCGACGGTGACCCGCCCCCGGTTCAGCTCCGCGGCGATCGCCTCGGCCGCGCCGAGCGCGCCGGCGCAGCGCAGCCGGAGGGCTTCCGGCGTGAGGCCGGAGTACGGCCGCAGGGCGGTGGCCATCAGGTTCGTGTAGTCGTCGAGCAGTTCGCGCTCGATCGCCTCCATCTCCGGGTTGCCCTTGAGCGCGGCGGAGACGACGGTCCACTCCGGCATGTCGGTGGCGCAGGCGAAGTAGGCGGCGCTCAGGACGCGGGCGATCTCGCGGGGGACGGCCGGGGCGTCTCGCAGGGCCTCCTTCGAGGCGGCCCGGTGCCGCTCGTCGAGCCGCCGGTAGAGCGCGATCAGCAGGCCGGGGCGGGTGCCGAAGTGGTCGTAGACGATCGGTCTGCTCACTCCGGCGGCCTCCGCCAGGCTGAGCAGCGTGAGGCTGTCGGTGCCGTGGGCGCGCACGATCGCCATGGCGGTGTCGAGCAGTTGCTCCCGCCTGGCCGGCTTGGACAGGCGAGTCGATCCCGTGGTCATCGTCCTCCCTTGCGTTGCCTCCCAGCGTAAGCTACAAAATGTAAGTTACAGAATGCAGGTTAGCGAGAGGACATCACCGTGGAGCACTCCGTACTGATCATGGGCGGATCCGGCCAGGCGGGCGCGGGGACCGCAGCCCTCCTGCGCCGGTGGTACCCGGAGCTGCCGCTGACGATCGCGGGCCGCGATCTCGGCCGCGCCCGCCGGGTCGCCGACGAGCTCGGCGCCGCGACAGCCGTGACCATCGATCTGCGGCGGAGCGACCTCGGCCTCCAGCGGACCGACGGCTACTCGGCCGTCGTGGCAACGGTGTGGGACAGCCACCTGAACGGACTGCGTTACGCACAGGACCGCGGCCTGCCGTACGTCAGCATCTCCAGCGGCCTGGTCGGCATCGGCCCCGAGGTCGTCGCCGCCGGCCTGCGAGCCGGCGCGGCGCCGATCCTGCTGGCCAGCCACTGGTACGCCGGGCTCGTCGTCCTCGCGGTGCTCGACCTCGCCAGGGAGTTCGACCGGATCGACACCATCGAGGTCAGCGGCGTACTGGATGAACAGGACAGCGGCGGGCCCGCGGCCACGGTGGACATGGCACGCCTGCTGGCCGCCACCTCGGCGGGACACGTCCGCCGCGACGGCGTCTTCGGCTGGGTCAGCGGCCCCGACGCGCAGGTGGAGGTCACCAGCGTCGACGGCACCGTCCTGCCCGCCCAGATCGTCCCCATCCTCGACGTACCGAGCCTGGCCGTCGCGACGGGCGCGCCCAACGTCCGCTTCGCGTTCGCGATCGGCGAATCCGCGGGCCGGCGCCGCGGCGGACCCGCGTCCACGGAGGTCAAGATCGACCTCGAAGGCGTGGACCGCGCGGGCGCACCACTCAGGACGAGCCGCTACCTCCTCCACCCGGAGGGGCAGCGCCCCCTGACGGCACTCGGCATCGCCCTCGGCGTCGAACGGCTGCTCGGCCTGCGCGGCGACCCCGTGCCGCCCGGCATCCACACCCCCGAGGCGTTGATCGACCCCGCCTACGCGGCCGAGCGGATGACAGAGATCGGCGCCACCTTCGCCGACGCACGAGACGATCACTGACTCCGCCGATCGAGAATCGCGGGCGGCGCACCCGTGAGATGACCTGGTTCATGATGGCTTTGTCAGGCACGGGCCGCCCTGCCGGGGCCCCATCGGGGTGGATGAGGCCCACACCCGGTGATCTTCGGCGATCAGCCGGCCAGCGCCTGCAGCAGGCGTTCTCGCTGTTGCTTGGCCAGTCCGCCGACCCGGCGCTTCTCAACCACCCCCGACACGGCCATCAGCGCCGCGACCCGCGCCGGCCCGTAACCGGGAACAGCAGTCCAGGAAGTGCGTGCGAGCGTCCAGTTCGATCAGCAGCGAAGCGATCGGCGCGAACGGCAGCATCGCGGCCAGCTCGTCCTTCAGCACCTTGGCCTCGGCGGGCACATCCTCGACCGGCAGCGGCGGCACCACCAGATGCTCGTCCTCATCCAGCCGGACCATGCCAGTGTCGTCGGGCGCGGCGCCGGCCAGGGTCCTCTCCAGCTCCTGCAGGGCAGCGTGCAGTGAACCGCGCCGGGATTGCTGGAGGCTTTGATGTGCCCCGAGTTCGGCTGGCGCCTTGCGGACCTCGTCCTGCTGTTGCGGTAGTGCCGTCAGCCTCGCCCGGCGGCGGTGTCGTCGCACCAGGGAGACCCCCTGGCCCAGCCCCCAGGAGCACCAGACACGTGGAAGTCACAGGTGCGAGGACACGGGATGTGCGACATGGTCGGAAGACCAGGCCCAGCTGCCGACTCAGGGGTTCAGCCTGTCGCGCGAGGCCGAGTTCCCCGGCTACTACCGCCTGATCGCGGGTACGCCGTGGGCCGGCCGCTATCTGGGACAGGAGGGCGGTGCCCGCGACGCGCGGATGGTGCTGTGGCCGGCGGAGGCGGTCGATCAGCTCTGGCGCCCGGTCTATCAGGGCGACGGCACCTGGACCTTGGAGAACATGGCCACGGAACAGGCGACGACGGCTACCTGTGGTGCGCGACGCCCGACGGCGCGGGCGGGGCGTTCCTGAGCAACCACACGTCGCCGACCGAGCGCCTGTACCTCACCCCTCCCGACCCGGGGCATGACCGGCTGACCGTGAACCGGTTCGCACCCGGCGTCCCCGTGCCCAGCTGGGTTCTGTCGGACGCCACCCGGTGACCGGCGAGGCGCGGGCGGACTGCCGCCCGCGCCTCAGCGGACCTTCTTTGGGCGGGACTCACGGTCCGGTAGCTATGAGTGCTCACCCGCCGGCGACTGTCAGGCTCGAGTCTGCCGCAGCGGCGAACTCGTTAAGACTGATTAGTAGGTCTGGCCTGCACGCCCGTCCGTCCCCTCGACGGCGGCCGCCGCCCCGAAGGGGTGGTGACGGAGGCGGCGTTCCGGCTCGTGAGGTGATCAGCGGGTGAGGAGCTCGCGGAGATGCTTGACGATCTCGGTGGGGGCTTCTTCGGCCATGAAGTGGCCTGCGGTGGTGGTGTGGTGGTGGAGGTCGTCGGTCCATGCCTGCCACAGGGCGGTGGCGTCGTAGCCGAGGGCCGCGCCCCAGTCCTGCTGGATGACGGTTACGGGCATGCGCAGGCGGCTGCCGCGGGCGCGGTCGGCGGCGTCGTGGGCGACGTCGATCCCCGCGGAGGCGCGGTAGTCCGCGACGATCGAGGGGATCGCCTCGCGGCAGGCGGTGAGATAGGCGGCGCGGGCCTCGGTGGGGATCGCGGCGGGGTTCTTGATCCACTGGTCGAGGAAAGCGCTGAAGAACGCGTCGGGGTCGGCGGCGATCATCTTCTCGGGGAGGCCGGGAGGCTGGGCCATGAGGTAGAGGTGCCACCCGACGGTGGCCGAGACCCCGTGCATGACGTCCCACATGTCGAGGGTGGGGAGCACGTCGAGGCTGGCCAGGTGGGTGACGGCCTCGGGGTGGTCGAGGCCGGCGCGGAAGGCGACGAGCGCGCCGCGGTCGTGGCCGGCCAGGGCGAACCGTTCGTGGCCGAGGGCGCGGGCGAGGGTGACGACGTCGGCGGCCATGGTGCGCTTGGAGTAGACGTCGGGGCCGGTCTCGGCGGGCTTGTCGCTGGCGCCGTAACCGCGCAGGTCCGGGCAGATGACGGTGTGGTCGGCGGCGAGGTCGGCGGCGACGTGTCGCCACATGAGGTGGGTCTGGGGGAAGCCGTGCAGCAGCACGATCGCCTGCCCGGACCCGCCGACGGCCGTGTTCAGCGCGACGCCGTCGGCGACGGGGACGCGGTGGTAGGTGAAGCCCGGAATGCCGTTCGACATGGGATTTCTCTCCTTCGTTGATCCGATGCCCCAGGCTGCCCGGCCCCGATGAGCGTCCGATCAGCGCTAACGTGGGGCCGAGGGGGGAACGGGGATGGGCGTGTTCATCGGGGTCCTCGGGCCGGTGGTGGCGTGGGACGCCGCCGGTTCGGTGATCTCACTCAAGGGGCCGAGGCATCGGGAGGTCCTGGCGCGGCTCGTCGCGGCCAGGGGCCAGGTGGTGCCGGTCGATCTGCTGGCCGCCGATCTGTGGGAGGACCCTCCGCAGGGCGCGATCGGCTCGATCCGCACGTTCGTCGGGGCGCTGCGCCGTGCCCTGGAACCCGATCGGCCGCCCCGCACCCCGCCGCGCCTGATCGTCACCGTCGGGACCGGATATTCCCTGCGCACCGCCCCGGACGCCGTCGACGCCTGGCGGTTCGAACGGGCCGTCGAGGCCAAGGAACCGCCCGCCAGACTCCTCTCCCTGCTGGACACGGCGCTGGCGCTCTGGCGCGGGCCCGCCTATGCCGACTTCGCCGACGCCCTGTGGGCGGAACCGGAACGGGCCCGGCTGGCGGAGCTGCGGGCGCGCGCGGTGGAACGGCGCGCCCAGGCGCTGCTGGACCTCGGCCGGGCCGCCGAGGCCGTACCCGATCTCGACGCGCACGCCCACGCCCATCCCTGGCGGGAGGAGGGGCGGCGGCTGCTGGCCCTGGCGCTGTACCGGGCGGGACGACAGGCCGACGCGCTCGCCGTCCTGCGCGGAGCCCGTTCCGCGCTCGCCGAGCAGCTGGGCCTGGACCCCGGGCCGGGACTGCGGGATCTGGAGGCCGACATCCTGCGGCAGGCCGACCGGCTGGACGCGCCCGCCGACCCGGCGGCCCGGATCTGGGCGAGTGCGGCCGCCGCCCACGACCGGGCGGCTCCGGGCGCGCGCCTGCGGCTGGAGGCCACGGTCGGGCTCATGCGGGGGCTCGCCGTCACCGGCGCGGACGGTCTCCTCGCGGGCCGGGAGCACCGCGCCGCCGCGGTGGAGGCCGCCGAGGAACTGGGCGACACCGAGCTGACCGCCCGGGTGATCGGCGCCTACGACGTCCCGGCGAACTGGACCCGGTCCGACGATCCCGCGCAGACGGCCCGGATCGTCGCGGCGGCCGAGCGCACCCTGGTCCGTCTCCCCGAGGACACCGCTCCCGGCGTGCGGGCGCGCCTGCTGGCGACCGTCGCACTGGAATCGCGCGGCACGGCGTCCCCGCGGGCCCGGGCAGCGGCGCTGGAGGCCGAGCGCCTCGCCCGCGATCTGGACGATCCGGCGCTGCTGGCCTTCGCCCTCAACGGGGTGTACATGCAGACGTTCGAGACGACGGGCCTGTCCGGACGCCGGGACGCGATCGGAGCGGAGATCGCCGCGGTGTCCGTCCGGCACGGCCTGCCGACCTACGAGGTGCTGGGCCACCTGATCGGGCTGCAGTCCGCCGCGGCGGTCGCCGACTTCACCCGGGGGGACCGGCACGCCGTCCTCCTGGACGGCCTCGCCGAGCGCCATGGCCTGCCACTGGTGTCGGTCTTCACCACCTGGTACCGCGCGCTCCGCCTCGCCGAAGACCCCGAGGTCCCCTTCGCCGCCAAGGAGGCCGCCTACCGGGCCGCGGCCGTCCCTGTGGACTCGGCCGGCATGCCGGGCCTGAGCGAGGGCCTCCCGCCCCTGGCGCTGCTGGCCCTGCGGGTGCGCCACGACCGGGCGCCCGAGCCGGAGGACCCGGACCGGTTCGGACCGTACCGCCCGTGGGCCCTCCCGGTGCTGCTGCTGGCGGCCGGACGGCGGGACGAGGCGGCCGAGGCGTTGCGCGCCGTTCCCGATCCGCCCCATGATCTCCTCGCCGAGGCGCTGTGGGCCCTCCTCGCCCGAGCCGCGCTGTCGCTGGGCGATCTCCCGGCCCTTCGGCGGGCGCACGCCGCGCTGCTCCCGGCCGCAGGCGAACTGGCGGGGGCCGCGAGCGGCCTGATCAGCCTCGGCCCGGTCTCGGCGATCCTTGCCGAGATGGCCCTCCACTCGGGTCGGCGTCACCAGGGGCAAAGTAGCTGTGAGTGATCGGTTCCCATCATCCGACGGAGAGTCCGGACCGCATCGTGGCTGTTCATCGGCCCCGTGAGAAAACCGGCATCCCAGACGACTGCGGAGCGCTATGGCTTCGCATCCTGATCAAGGATGCTACCGGGAGGCTGTGACCTGGTCTTTCTCGCTACTTTGCGCGAAAGCGCCCAGGTCATCGACCCGCCGCAGCGCCTTGGCCGGCTCCGTGCCCGAGGTCCGCGTCGACGCCCGCCGCCGCTCCTCCAGTACAGAAACTCCACTGGCATGGCCGGAAACCGTAGAAGTGCGGTGTTTCCGGAAGATCACCCAAGGTAACTTCATGAACACCGAAACCTCACACCCCCGCCCGGCTCGGGACCCGCAAAACACCATGATCATTCTCAGCGATAACCGCTGTTCCTGGATTCCTCAACCCCGGACACCGTCTTCGACAGGCGGCCGGCTCACGGGCGCTTCAAGGATCAGGGGCCGACGATGATGCTCAGTTGCGCGAGGTCGGCAGCGGCTCGGTGAGTCCGGCGCCGAACCAGATCCGCAGCGCCTCGTCCAGGCTCTCATCGGGGGTTCCGGCCCAGGCCACGTACCCGTCGGGTCGCAGGAGCACTGCCTGCGGCGCCTGCGCGGGCATGACTTTCACGTGGGAGTGCTGGACGCGGAGGCTGCCGGTGGGGTCGAGTAGCAACGGCAGGGCTTGCGATGCGGGCTCGTGGAACTGGGCGGGCAGGTCCGTCAGGAAGCGGCCGAGGAGCGGGTGCGGCGGGGCGGGCATCGGATAGGGCAGATCTGCGCCGGCCAGGAGGGCGGCGATGCGGCGGCGGTTGACCTCCTCGGACAGCAGCTCGCCGAAGAGCTCGCGCAGTGCAGTGACCTCCGGCCCGGGAGTGGTCAGGGCGAGCTGGGCCTTGGAGTGCATCGCGACGCGCAGGGCGGCGGGGCGGCGTTCGGCCTGGTAGGTGTCGAGCAGGCCGCGCGGGGCCCAGCCGCGTACGGTCGCGGCAAGTTTCCAGGCCAGGTTCGCGGCGTCTTGCAGGCCCAGGTTGAGCCCAGGGGCGCCCATGGCGGAGTGGACGTGGGCGGCGTCCCCAGCCAGGAACACCCTGTCTTGGCGATAGCGGTCGGCCACGCGGGTGTTGCGCCCGTTCAGGCGGCGCAGCAAGTGCGGGCCGTCGCCGGCGGGGGCGGCCAGGGGCAGGTCGGCACCGGCCACGCGGGCCAGGCTGGCGCGCAGCTCGGCAATGGTCATCGGCACCTCGTCGCCGGGCACGAACCCGCCCCACTCCATCGAGCTCACGGTCAGGACGCCGGGTCCGGTTGGAAGCATGGCGTAGGCGCCGCGCTCGGTCCGGTGCCAGGTGTACAGTCCGAACGTGCCGATACCCGGCACCTCCAGCTCGGCATGTTCGGGCCGCAGAGTCGCGCCGGGTACGGTGACCTGGGCCGCACGGCTGACGATGTCGCTCTGGATCACTCCGGGGAAATCGATGTCCGCGAGCTTCCTGACCGTGCTGTGCCCGCCGTCGCAGCCGACCAGATAGCGGGTGCTCAGCGTGTACGGGCCAGCAGGACCGGTCACGCTCAGCGTGACGCTCTGGGCGTCTTGCGCGAGGTCGGTCAGCTCGTGTCCGCGCCGGATCTGCACTCCGAGCTCGACTGCGCGGCGCTCGAGCTGCTCCTCCAGCTCCGGCTGCCTGATCTGCATGCCGGTCAGGGGGTTGTTCTCGAGGTCGGCCAGATTCAGCGGCAGCGCGCCGAAGGCGAAGGCGGGCGCGGGTCCGGGCCGCTCGCTGCCCAGGCCACGTCGGTGTAGCAGATGCACGACCTGGCCGATGATGGCGTTGGCCTTGGGCTGGTCACTGCGGCACGGCAGGCGTTCGATGACCAGCGGCCTTATGCCGGCCAGGCCAAGCTCGCAGGCCAGCATCAGCCCGTTGGGGCCTCCGCCGACGATGACGATCTCCTCGCTCACGTGTCTCCTTGCGTCAATGGGTCCGGAAGTCCCGCCGCCAGCTGCTGTAGCGCGTCACGCAGCAGCGGAACGATCGGGACGGGCGGGTCGGCGTACAGCCAGTGCCCCACGGCGGCCTGCACGGCGGCGGTAACGGTGACGGCGACCAGGTGGGGGTAGAGGTCGCGGCCTGGATCGCTGCCGGTGCGCTCGGCCACCGCGGCCGCCAGCTCCTGCTGGGAGGCGAAGGCCAGCTTCAGCGCCTCGGCCCGCAAGCTGGGTTCGTCGACCAGCAACCGGGTGGCCGCCAGTCGCTCCGGCTCGGGGGCAGTGGCTTCGGGGCCGGTGTGCCGCTCCCACGCCTGGACCGTCGCCTCCGTCAGCGCCTGCCACAACGGTTCATGGGCGGGCCGCGTGCGCAGCGCCGCAACCTGGTGCGCGGCCCGGTCGGTGTGGCGGGCGGCCAGCGCCTCGTACTTGCTGGAGAAGTAGTTGCTGAACGTGCGCGTGGACACGCCGGCCTCGGCGGCGATGTCCTCGATCCGTACGTTCTCCAGCCCCCGCTCCAGCGTCAGCCGCAGTGCCGCACTCATCAGCGCCTCGCGCGTGGCCTGCTTCTTGCGTTCCCTCAACCCGCTCACGCGATCAACCGTATCCAAAAAATTGCCGACTACGCAAATTTTCTGATTACGCAAACTAAGCGAAGTGGTGGACTCGGCCTCTCGGCGGAAGATCTCGCGGCAGCCGGACACGGCGAGAGCGTGCGCGCTGCGCTGAGATCCGCACGACGCCCACGATCACTATGTGAGTCCGCCCCGGCGACACCTTCGTCATCACCCGCCTGTCGCGCGCCGCACGATCCCTGCGCCACCTGCCGGACTTGGCGGCGCAGCTCCGACAGGTATCGGCGCGCTGTCCTGACTTGGGGATACGCCCCTACTCTGCGGCCTATGACACCGCCCCGAGCGGAGGGCCTTGAAAGTGCTCCACCCGACGTCATGAGATCAACCATTAGTAAAGTTTCCTATTGACAGGGCGCCGTACGGGCATGTTACATGCGTCTTAATTTAAGAAGTGAACGAGCCAGAAGGACCCCCCATGCGCCTGCAACGCGCCCGATCAGTGCTCGCTCTGACATCCGGGTTCGCGCTCGTCGCGACCGCCCTCACCCTCACCGTCACCCCCGCCTCCGCCGCCGTCGGCCAGATCACCGGGTACGGCGGCAAGTGCGTGGACGTGGCCGGCGCCAACCCGGCCAACGGCACCCAGATCCAGCTCTACACCTGTAACGGCAGCAACGCCCAGCAGTGGACCACCGGCACCGACGGCACCATCCGGGCCCTCGGCAAGTGCATGGACGTGGCCGCCGCCGGCACCGCCAACGGAACCCGGGTGCAGCTCTACGACTGCAACAGCAGCGCCGCCCAGGTCTGGACCGCCCAGACCGACGGCACCCTGCGCGCGCTCGGCAAGTGCCTGGACGCCACCGGGCCCAGCTCCGCCGACGGCACCCCGCTCCAGATCTGGGACTGCTCAGCCGGCGCCAACCAGCGCTGGACCCTCCCGACCCCGCCGCCGACCGGATCCAACCCCGACCTCGGGCCGAACGTGAGCATCTTCGACCCGACGATGCCCGCCTCGACCATCCAGTCCCGGCTGAACACCGTCTTCAACCAGCAGCAGAGCAACCAGTTCGGCGGCAACCGCTTCGCGTTGCTGTTCAAGCCCGGTACGTACAACGTGGACGTGAACGTCGGCTTCTACACCCAGGTCCTCGGGCTCGGGTTGCTGCCCGACCAGGTCAACGTCAACGGGCCCGTCCACGCCGAGGCCGACTGGTTCCAGGGCAACGCCACCCAGAACTTCTGGCGTGGGGCCGAGAACCTGTCCGTCACCCCGCCCGGCGGCAACGACCGGTGGGCGGTGTCGCAGGCGGCGCCGTACCGGCGGATGCACCTGCGCGGGAACCTCCAGCTGGACGACGGCGGCTGGTCCAGCGGCGGGCTCTTCGCCGACAGCCGGATCGACGGGCAGGTCCGCTCGGGCTCGCAGCAGCAGTGGCTGACCCGCAACACCGAGATGGGCAGCTGGACGGGCTCCAATTGGAACATGGTCTTCGTCGGGGCCACCAACGCCCCCGCCGGGAACTTCCCCAACCCGCCGTACACGCGGGTGGCCACCACCCCGGTGGTCCGGGAGAAGCCCTTCCTGTACATCGACCAGGCCGGGAACTACCAGGTCTTCGTCCCGGCCCTCCGGACCAACTCGACCGGCACCTCCTGGTCGGGTGGGAACCCTTCGGGGAGCTCGCTCCCGCTCAGCCAGTTCTTCATCGTCAAACCCGGGCACACCGCGGCCAACATCAACGCCGCGCTGGCCGCCGGGCAGGACCTCCTGGTCACCCCGGGCGTCTACCGCCTCAACGACACGATCCGGGTCACCCGGGCCAACACCGTCGTGCTCGGGCTCGGCCTGGCCACCTTCATCCCCGACAACGGCGTCACCGCGATGACCGTCGCCGACGTGGACGGGGTGAAGGTCGCCGGGATCCTCTTCGACGCGGGCCCGGTCAACTCGCAGATGCTCCTCCAGGTCGGCCCGGCCGGGTCCACCGCCGGGCACGCAGCCAACCCGACCTCCCTCCACGACGTGTACTTCCGCGTCGGCGGCGCGGCGGTCGGCAAGGCCAGCCAGAGCCTGGTCGTCAACAGCAACAACGTGATCGGCGACCACCTCTGGATCTGGCGCGGCGACCACGGCTCCGGCATCGGCTGGAACAGCAACACCGCGGCCAACGGGCTGACCGTGAACGGCAACGACGTCACCATGTACGGGCTGTTCGTCGAGCATTACCAGCAGCACCAGACGGTCTGGAACGGTAACGGCGGGCGGACGTACTTCTACCAGAACGAGATGCCCTACGACCCGCCCAACCAGGCCGCATGGATGAACGGCAGCACCCAGGGCTACGCGGCCTACAAGGTCGCTCCCTCCGTCACCACCCACGAGGCGTGGGGTCTGGGCAGCTACTGCTACTTCAACGTCAACCCCGGCGTGGTCGCCGCCCGCGCCTTCGAAGTGCCCAACACTCCGGGCGTACGGTTCCATAACATGGTCACCGTCTCACTCGGCGGCGTGGGTACCATCCGCAACATCATCAACACCACCGGCGGCCCCTCCAACTCGTCAACCAACGTCGCGAACCTGGTCAACTACCCCTGACCGGCGCTTAACCACCCTGCCCGCCGCCCGAGCAATCCTCGGGCGGCGTGCTCACGCGACGCCTTCACTGTCGAAGGCTGGAGTCGCGGCGACCAATCGTCGGCTTCCAGGAGTTGCTTGACGCGGCTGATGAATCCCGCCGCGTAGGCGCCGCTGCTCGACGTGCAGGTCGAGCCGCTGCCGGTCGCCGAGATCGTGGTCGACCAGGCGTACGACCGGGGCCGATACCGCCATCCCGTCCGCGCCCTGCGCATCCGGGCCGACCTCGGTCCTGACGACGTGGAACGGTGACGGCCGTAGGCGGGGCCCCGGGTGAGTCCACCGGTCCCGGCGAACAGGTCGAGCACAGGAAACGGCCCCCGAGGGAGGTTCCCCCCGGGGGCCGGACTCGTCTTGCCTTGCGCCCCGCTCAGGCCGCCTGGATCCTGTTCGCCGTCGCGTCGGCCGACACCTCCGAGGCCAGGGGCGCGAGTGTCCTGCCCGCCTACCTCGAGGTGTTCCTGGTGCCCGGGGTGCTTGTGCTCGCCCTCGTCCGTTCCTTCGACCGAACCGCCCGCGCCTGGGCCGGGGGTCCGGCGATCGGCACCCTGCTGGGTGCGCTCGCCGTCGCCGTGGTGACGCTCGCGGTCACGGCCTGACCGGCCGGTACCGCACACTCAGCTCGGCCGTGGGGTCGCCGACGCCGACCCGGTGGAGGTAGTGCGGCCGGCCACCGGGGAGGTCCAGCAGCCGGATGCCCTCGCCGAGCAGCACGGGCGCGATGTGCAGGTTGATCTCGTCGAGCAGCCCGCGTTCGAGAAGCTGGCCACCGATCGTCGGCGAATGCACCTCGACGTTCCTGCCGCCGGCCGCGGCCAGCGCGATCCGTACCGCCTCGGCCACGTCACAGTCCAGGAATGTGACGCCGTCGGCGGGCTTGGCGTCCTCCGGATGGTGGGTGAGCACAAAGATGGGTCCGGTCCAGGCGCCGCCGTAGACGATGCGGGGATCCGGGAAGTGGTCCCAGCCGCGCCGGCCGCCCAGGATCGCGCCGGTGGTCGCGACGTACTCCTCGATCAGGCCCGGCTGGGGCGAGATGCCGGTCATCATCCAGTCCATCTCGTGGTTCGGCCCGGCCACGAACCCGTCCAGGGACATGGTGAAGTGCCAGAGCACCTTGCCGTTCGCGGTCTGCGGTTCGATGTCGTTCACTGCTGTCTCCTCTGCCGGCTGATTGCCTCGTGCGGTATTGAGACGGCATCCACCGCGGAATCTCATCGGTCCAGGGTGGGTGGGAGGTTGAACGATGGGAACAGGGCCGGCTCGTGGAACGCGACGATCTCGGTTATCCGGCCGTCGCGGACCCGCAGCACGCCGATGCCGAACGGCTCGTACGCGTGCCCGCCCGGCGGACACCGGTACGTCGCCGCGGCCAACTGGCCGTTGGCGCTCGCCGGCAGCATGCGCAGTGTTCCGATGTAGTCGGGTGAGCCGGCGTCCCAGCTCGCCGACAGCGCTGCCAGCACGCCGTCGCGGTCGGCGAACCACTCCGGGTACGGCGGCATCGTCACCCGCACGTCCCGCGCCGGCAGCTCGGCGACCTCGGTCAGGTCGCCGCGCTCCACCGCGGACATGTAGCGGCGCAGGATCCTGCGCTCCTCGTCGGTGGGCGGGGCTGACGGGGCCCAGTCCGACCGGCCGGGCGGCAGGTGGGTGCGCAGGGTGGCCCTGGCCCGCTGCAGTGCGCTGTTGACCGAGGCGGCACTGCCGTCGAGGGCCTCGGCCGTCTGGCGGACCGGCCAGCCCAGCACGTCGCACAGGATCGTCGCGGCGCGCTGCCTCGGCGGCAGGTGCTGGATGGCGGCCAGGAACGCCAGCTCCAGCGTCTCCTTCGCGACCACCGCGGCCTCCGGGTCGTCGGCGCTCGGCGCCACCGGCTCCCACAGGTGGCCGGGGAACGGCTGCAACCACGGGCCGGCCGGCGAATCGGCCTGGTCGGGCAGCGTCCGGCGGCTCCGGCCGTCGAGGAAGTCCAGGCAGGCGTTGGTGGCGATCCGGTACAACCAGGCGCGCAGTGAGGAACGGCCCTCGAAGCCGTCCCGGCCGCGCCACGCCCGCAGGAACACCTCCTGGACCAGGTCCTCCGCCTCGTCGAACGACCCGAGCATCCGGTAGCAGTGCACCCGCAGCTCGCCCCGGTGCCGCTCGGCACGTTCGGCGAAGTCGGTCACCGGGCGGCCGTCCGGGCGTACCGCAGCTGGTGGGTCAGCTCGCCGCCCATCGGGGCGTCCCGGGTGACGCCGTCCGCCGGCCAGCCGGCCTTCTCGTAGAACCGGCGGGCCCGCTCGTTGCCCTCCAGCACCCACAGCACCGCGCGCGGGCCCAGGTGCGGCAGCGCGTCGTCCATCAGCGCCCGGCCCACGCCGGTTCCCACGTGCCCGGCCGGCGCTCGCCCGCTGAGCTGACCTCCGTGTGGGCCGTCGCCCCAGACCGTCAGCTGGACGGGCGAGTCGTCGTGGACGAAGAAGTGCGCGGCGTGACCGTAGCCGCCCTTCTTCATCCATGCCTCGTAGTCGCCACGAACCCACCGCCCAGCCATCGACCATCACCAAACGGACGACAGGGTACGAGGCAGTCAGACCAAGATCAATTCCTGGATCCTTTCGCCGAGCCGCCGGAGACGGTTCATCGGGTCGCTCCCGTCCCGAGCGCGGCGAGGGCGGCGGCGAAGCGGGACGAGGGCGCCTGGGCCGCCACCGCCGCAGCGTCGCCGGCGGTGTCGACGTCCCGCAGGAGGGGCAGCATCCCCACCGACAGGCCCGTCGTACGCAGCCGTAACAGCTGGGCGGCGCCGGTCGTGGGCTGCGACATCGGCACGCCGAGCAGGAGCGCGGGGTCGGGCCGGCGCAGGCCGAGCAGCCAGAACCCGCCGTCGGCGGCGGGGCCGAACACGGCGTCGCGGGTGGCCAGCGTGGCCAGCGCGCCGGCCAGGAGTGCGGAGGTAACCTGCGGGGTGTCCATGCCGATCAGGACCACGGGCAGCGGGTGGGCCCGGTAGGCGTCCTCGAAGGCGGCGGCGAGCCGCTCGTCCAGCCCGGTGCCCCGCTGCGGCAGGACGGCGAAGCCCGGTGGCAGCCAGGGGCCGGTGCCGCCGCGCAGTGCCAGCACCCGGTGGCGCGCCGGGGCGTCGGCCACCGCGCCCAGGGTGTCGACCAGCGCGGCGGTGGCCAGGAGCGCGGCCTCGGCGGGGGTGAACGGCGGGGTGAGCCTGGTCTTGACCTGTCCGGCCACTGGTTCCTTGGCGATGACGACGATCTGGCCCCCACCGTCGATGTCGTCGACGACCCGGCATGGGAGCGGGTCACGCCGTCGGTCTCCCGCCGCGCGGGGCGCGCCGGGCCGCCCGCGGTCCCGGGCGTGCGCGGCCTGCCACATCCTGCTCGGATCGCCGGTCATCTCGTGCCGCCCCGCTCGCTCAGGACTTTGCGCATGTCGCCGACCGCGCGCAGCGTGCCGCGTACGGTGCCGGTGACCTTGGACCGCCCGGCGCGAGGCAGGTAGTCCACCCTGGTCTCGGCGATCCGCCAGCCCTGGTCGGCCGCCCGCAGCACCATCTCCAGCGGGTAGCCGAAGCGCCGGTCGGTCAGGTTCAGGGCCAGGAGGTCCGCGCGGCGGCAGGCCCGCATCGGGCCGATGTCGCGGAGCCTCGTGCCGGTACGGCCGGCCAGCCGCCTGCCGAGGAAGGCGTTGCCCAGTCGCGCGTGCAGTGGCCAGGCCGCTCCCGGCACGGGGACCCGCCTACCGAGCATCAGGTCGGCGTGACCTGAGACGACCGGCCCGGTCACCCGTGGAAGCTGACCCGGGTCCAGCGACGCGTCGGCGTCCATGAAGCACACCACCTCGCCGGTCGAGGCCAGCAGTCCCGCATGACAGGCGGCGCCGAACCCGCGTCTGGGCTCGCTCACCACCAGCGCTCCCAGTTCGGCCGCGACACGCGCCGATCCGTCCGTGGAACCGTTGTCCACCACGATCGGCCGGTAACCGTCAGGCATCCGCCCCAGCACCCACGGCAGGGCCGTCTCCTCGTCCAGGCACGGGAGCACCACATCGATCTTCATGCTTGAGACGCTAAGGTCGACAGGGCCTGTCAACCCTTATGCGGTGGTGACGTGTCGCGGAAAAATCCCAGCTCATACCTAATGTAGGAGGGTGATCACACACTTCCGGCGGCGGGTCAGGAGCCTGCGTGCGGAGTACGGCCCGTCACGGGCGGGTGCCGGTCCCGACGGCCGCCGGAGCGGGCCGGCGCTCGTCGTCTGGGCTTCGCTCGTCGCCGCGGCGTTCGCCGCCGGGGCCGTCCTGCACGCGCTGGGCATGCTGCCCATCGACCACCTGCCGCCCCTGCATGGGCACTTCCGCACGCCGCCGCCCTCGCTCGCGGCGCCCCTGCTCCTGGCCGTCCTCGCGGTCGCCGCGCTGCCCGCCCTGACCGCGCGGCTGCGCTTCGGGGCGGCGCTGCTCGTCGCGTACGGCACGGCTCTGGCGTGGACGGTGCTGCTGGCCGTCTCCGGCGAGGGGCTGGCCCGGCCCCTCACCGGCCCGTACGAGTACCTGGCCGTGCTGCCCGCGGTGGGGGACGACCCGCTGGGCTGGCTGGCCTCCTTCACCGAGCGGCTTCCCGGCTATCCCACCCATGTGCGGGGGCACCCGCCGTTGCCCGTGCTGGTGCTGTGGGCCCTGGCGAGGGTGGGGCTGCCCGGTCCGTTCTGGGCGGCGGTGCTGGTCGTGGTGGTCGGGTGCTCGGCGGTCGTGGCCGTCGCGCTCACCGTCCGGCGGCTCGCGGGAGAGGAGATCGCTCGGCTCGCGTTGCCCTACCTCGCGCTGAGTCCGGTCGCGGTGTGGATCGCCACGAGCATGGACGCTTTCTTCGCGGGGGTCGGCGCCTGGGGGGTGGCCCTGCTGGTGTGCGGGGGCGCCGGGGGCAGGGCTCGCGTTCTCCCGGGGGTGGCGGCCGGAGTGTTGCTGGGGGCCCTGCCGTATCTCAGCTACGGCCTGGTGCCCTACCTGCTGATCCCGGTGGTCGCCGCCTTCGCCGCGCGGATCTCCCGCGCGACGGCGCTCGCCTGCCTGGCGGGGACGGCGGCGGTCACGGCCGCCTTCACCGCGGGCGGCTTCCTGTGGCCGTCGGGGGTGCTCGCCACCCACGCGGAGTGGGCCGCCGACCCCGGCGCGGCCCGGCCCTACCTCTACTTCCTGGTCGCCAACCTGGCCGTGCTGGCCCTGCTGACCGGCCCGGCGACCGCCGCGGGCCTGGTACGGATGACGCCCGGCGGCGTGCGTGCCCTGGTCGCGGCGGCGATCGTGGCCGTGCTCGCCCTCGACGTCAGCGGGGTGACCAAGGGAGAGGTCGAGCGCATCTGGGTTCCCTACGCCACCTGGATCGTCCTGGCCGCCGCCTGGTCGCCGAGGTCGCAGGGGGTGCAGGGCCGCCGGTGGCTCGCCGTCCAGGCCCTGACCGGACTCCTGCTGCAGGGCCTCGTCATCTCCCCGTGGTGATCCACCGGACTCGTGTGCCGGTACCCGCCGCGACAGCCTGGTGCGCCCGGGACGGGTCATGGCCGCCGAGGGCCGGAGCATGGACCCGGCGTACGCGATGTCGCCGTGGCAAAGGTCAGCCCAGGGGCGCCGCGGCGAACTCCCGTATCCCCTCGGCGAACCCGATCTCCGCGCGGAATCCGAGATCACGTGCGGCGCGGTCGGGGGCGGCGACGATGTGCCGCACGTCGCCGAGGCGATACTCGCCGGTGGTGACCGGTTCGGGACCTCCGTGCTCGGCCGCGAGAGCGGAGGCCATCTCCCCGATCGTGCGCGGTTCGCCGCTGGCCACGTTGCAGGCCGTCAGCGCCCCTCGGGGGGTGACCGCTCCGAGGGCCGCGAGATTGGCACGGGCCACGTCCCCGACATGCACGAAGTCACGCCGCTGGCGGCCGTCTTCGAACACCCGGGGGGCCCTGCCCGCCTCCAGCGCGGATCGGAAGATCGCCGCCACCCCGGAGTAGGGGGTGTCCCTGGGCATCCTCGGCCCGTAGACGTTGTGGTAGCGCAGCGCGACCACCGTGCCGCCGACCTCCCGCGCCCAGTTGGCGGCCAGGTGCTCCTGGGCGAGCTTGGTCGTGGCGTAGGCGTTGCGGGGGTCCAGGGGCGCGTCCTCGTCGATCACGGCCGGGGTCAGCTCCGCTCCGCATCGCGGGCAGCGGGGCTCGAACCCGCCGCGGGCGAGATCCTCCCGCGAACGCGGGCCGGGCCGGACCCGGCCGTGTCCCGGGCAGTCGTAGGCGCCCTCGCCGTACACCACCATCGACGAGGCCAGGACCAGCCGTCCCACATCGTGTTCCGCCATGGCCGCGAGCAGTACGGCGGTGCCGTACACGTTGACCGACGCGTAGTCCGGCAGATCGGAGACGTCGGCTCCGAGGCCAACCTTCGCCGCCTGGTGGACCACCGCGTCCGTTCCGCGCAACGACCGGGTGAGCAGCTCGGTGTCGCGCACGTCGCCGACCAGGTGCCCGGCCCGGGGCCGGAGGTCGAGACCGGCGACCTCGTGGCCGGCCGCCTCCAGCAGCTCGGCCACATGACTTCCGATGAACCCGGCCGCGCCGGTTACCAATACCCTCATCCCGCCGACGCTATTGCCTGATCCGGCGGCGGCCGGAGAACGGCGCGAAAGTTCACGGCCCGTAAGAACTTCGCCTCGGCTCCGCGGCGGACGCGTGTCGACCGGTTACGCGCCCCATACGCCGGTCCGGCCGGCCGCCTGCACCCCTCCCCGCGCCGTCACTCACCCAGCCGCCCCGGTCGTCTTCGGTGACCGGGCACCCCCTGGCGAACACGCCTCGATCACTGTCAGATCAAGATTCATAGCAGTAAGTTATAATACCCAGAAGGGCCTTTTCTCTCGGAAACAGGACTTAGAGCCTCATGTCGGGCTGCTTGTGTGAGCGTTCCTCCGTTTCGCGTCAGGTACTGACTCCGGGGGTGATCCGTGTCAGATCGACCATCGCCAGGACCCGCTCAGCACGACGGTGAGCCCGTTCCGAACCCCGGCCGGAAAACCACGCGCCCAGGCCGAGGCCTCGCCGAGTGGTTGCGCGAACATCCGCCGCCTGGCCCGTTCCGGCCGGAGTTCTGGCGCAGCCCGTTACGCGGCCCGTGGCTGACCTCGGTGTTCGGCATCGTGCTGCTGGTCGGCATCCCCATCCTCGCGATCACAGGGCTGCTGTCGTACGCCGCTTACAATCCCCGGCTGCCGGGCAACGACATAACCCCCGGCAAGGGATTGCTGGGTTTCTATCTCTTCGACTGGCCCACGCATCCGGTGTGGCTGTACCGGCTCACCCAGGGAGTGCACGTCACCCTCGGGCTGACGCTGGTGCCGGTGCTGCTGGCCAAGCTGTGGTCGGTCATCCACAAACTGTTCGCCTGGCCGCCCGCCCGCTCCCCCGCCGAGGCGGTGGAACGGGCCAGCCTGCTGCTCCTGGTCGGCGGGGCGGTGTTCGAGTTCGTCACCGGCATCCTCAACATCCAGCTCTTCTACGTGTTCCCATTCTCCTTCTACCCGGCGCACCTGTACGGCGCCTGGATCTTCCTGGCGGCGTTCGTGGTCCATGTCGCCTTCAAACTGCCGCGGATGATCAGCGCGCTGCGATCACGCGGCTTCCGCCGCGAGCTGCGCACCGGCCTGGCCGACACCCATCCCGAACCGCCCGACCCCGACGCTCTGGTCGCCCCCGACCCGGCGGCACCCACCATGTCCCGGCGCGGCCTGCTCGCCTTCGTCGGCGGCGGCTCGATGCTGATGTTCGGCCTGTCCGTCGGCCAGACCATCGACGGGCCGCTGCGGCGCACCGCACTGCTGGCCCCCCACGGGCGCGTCTACGGCCCGGGACCGAATGACTTCCAGGTGAACAAAACAGCGGCCGACGTGGGCGTCGACATGGCGGGGATGGGCCCGCAGTGGCAGCTCACGCTGATCGGGCCGCACCCGGTGCGACTGTCCCGCACCGACCTGCTGGCGATGCCGCTGTACACCTACCGGCTGCCGATCGCCTGCGTGGAGGGGTGGTCGACCGAGCAGACATGGACCGGCGTTCGCCTGGCCGATCTGGCGCGGCTGGCCGGAGCGGCGGTGGGCGGGGTCGACGTCTTCGTCCGGTCCCTGCAGATGGGGGGCGTGTTCAGCCACGCGTCGCTGAGTGCCCGGCAGGTGGCCGATCCCCGTTCCCTGCTGGCGCTGCGGGTCAACGGCGCCGACCTCTCCCTCAACCACGGGTTCCCGGCCCGGATCATGGTCCCGAACGCCCCCGGTGTGCACAACACCAAGTGGGTGCGTCAGCTCGACTTCCTGCCGGCGGATTCATGAGGTTCCGAGTCCGTGACCTGCGCCGGCGGGCGACCACCCGCTACGGCGCCGACCCATTGCACCTGCTCGCGCTGCTCGCCTGCTTCGCGCTGGCCGGTTACGCCGCCAGCCGGGTCGTCGTCGCGGGCATCTGGGTGGGATTTCTGGTGTGGTTCGTCGGCGCCGCGATCATTCACGATCTCGTACTGTTTCCCCTCTACTCCCTCGCCGACGTCGCCGTGCGGTCGCGCCGGTGGCGTCCCCGACCACGGCCCGGCGTCCGGTGGCCGCCGATGACCAACTACCTGCGCGTACCGGGCGGTCTGTCCGGACTGCTGCTGATCGTCTGGTTCCCCCTCATCCTCGGGGGATCCTCGCGCACCTACCGGGGGGCGGTGGCCTTGGACACGAGCCCGTACCTGGGACGATGGCTGCTGGTGACCGGTGTGCTCTTCGCCGGATCGGCGATCGCCTACGCCGTCCGGCTGCGACGAGACAGAGCCCCCTCCGTATCACGAGGCAAGATCTCCTCCGGACCGCCAGGCCCTCCCAGGCCGTCAGGCGCCCCCGGCCCGCCTGGACCATCCGAGCCACATGCTCCTCCTGAGCCTCCCGGGCCGCGGCCGGCACCTCCCGATTGAGTACATCGGCCTGCGCCCGCCCGCACAAAAGCACCACCGGCGACCTTGGCGACGGCCAGCGACGCACGCACCGCGTCACGCATCAACTGCACGCTCATCCGGAAGCCGTGGCCGGTGGCATCGGCACCGCGTCGCCGGGCGTGGCCCGGCGGTATTCGGGCCCCCTGGGCAAGGTCGGCAACTGCCAGATCGGCGTGAGCGTGCACGCGCTCACCGATTGGCCACCTGGACAGGCCGATGCCCCACCTGTCATCAACAGCCGCCCCAATCCACCTAACAAAGCACTACTGGCTAGGCATTGGTTCACTACTCTGTGGTACCGTGTAGTGGTACTCGGTACTACAAAGTACCAAGAGACCGAAGAGGACCCACGATGGACGACCTGACGGAGATGCTGAAGGGCACGCTTGAGGGCTGCGTGCTTGAAATCATCGGCAGCGAGGAGACCTACGGGTACGCCATCACGCGTCGGCTGAACGAACTCGGCTTCGCCGACGTCGTCGAGGGGACGGTTTACACCATCCTGCTGCGACTGGAGAAGAACGGGCTCGTTCAGGCGACGAAACGACCGTCCGGGCTGGGCCCGCCGCGCAAGTTCTATGCGCTCAACGACGCGGGGCGCGAAGAACTCGCGACGTTCTGGGCGAAATGGGAGTACATCACATCACGGATCGACAAGCTCAAGGAGGGCGGGAGATGAACTTCTGGGAGGCCATGACAGGCAGCGATCTCACCAGGGAATGGAAGGCGTTCGAAGCCCGGGCCGAGGCATTGCCGGCCGACTACCGAGCGGCGTGGGAAGAGATCAAGGGGCATCTTTCTCCCTACTCGGACTTCACGGGTCGAAACCTGATGCCGATTCTCGACGGTGCTCTGGGGCTGCTCGAAGAGACAGCGGCCGATGGGCGGAACATTCACGAGGTGCTGGGTGACGATGTCGAGGGCTTCTGCGCGGCACTGGCCGGCGGAGAAGGGGCTCGGAGCTTTCGCGACCGGTGGCGCGAGCAGTTGAACAGGAACGTCGCAAGGAAATTGGGCCGACTAGGAGGCTGACGTGGGCATCCAAGACATCATCGAGGGCAAGAAGCAGTGGCGGGCGCACATGGCGCGGGTCAAGGCGCTCCCGCCGGACTACCAGATCGTCTACAAGGAGATTCAGAGGTACTTCTTCAAGGTTGGACCGATCGACTTACTTGACGGGCCCCTGCTCTCAGGGATCGTCGATTTCTTCGAGGAGGGCGTCGCGGCCGGCAAGGGAGTCCTGGAACTCATCGGCAACGACGTCGCCGCCTTCTGCGACGACCTGGTCAAGGACTCGCGCACCTACGCGGACATCTATCAGGAGTCCATCAGCGGGAAACCCGGCACGGCCGAGAAGTAACACCCGTCGACCGGTGCCGGCAGAGTTCTTCGATGCCGGGCAACGTGAGCCTGGATTCGATGCTGACGGAGATCCGCGGGTTGAACGCGATCCGGGCCGGCGTCGAGACCGCCCGTGGCCTGGCTGTTCCAGGGGAGCAGGCCGACCGGCGAGTCGGTGAGCGCGAATCGGAGGGGGTGCGGCTGCTGGCCATGGACATGAGCGTAGGAGCCCACGTACCGCTGCAGATGGCGCAGCCCTTCCAGCGCCGCTCGGTCGTCCGGCGTCAGAGCTTGCCTCTGAACCAGTCGAGCAGGTAGGTGCGCAGTCTGGCGGCGTTATGCAGTGCCACGGATGTCACCTGGAAATCCTGAGCGTCACGCCGGCGGCCGGGCGAGTTTGGCGGCCACGGCGTCGAGGACCCAGTCCAGGCCGGTCGCGAAGGACGCCTCGGCGTCCACCTCCGTGCCGTCGTGCACGGCCTTGGCCAGCGCTGGGAAGCGGCCCGTGGCCAGCATCCTCCTCACATGCGGGCCGGAGGCGCGCTGCCACTCGCGCTTGGACAGGCCCGTGGCGCGCTCGGCCCGCAGGTTCGCGATCTCGCGTCTGATCGCGCCAGTGAAGTAGGCACTGACAGTCTCCACGGCGCGCAGGACGGTGTCGAGGTCGGCGAGGCCGTCGAGGGCGGCCAGCGTGGCCTCAGTCACGGCGAGGGCGTTTGGGCCCAGGGTCGGACGGCCGCCGAGCAGATCGGCCAGCCATTCGTGACGGAGGGTGGCCTGCCTGGTGCGGTGGGCGCGGATGCGCAGCACCTCCCGCCAGTCGCCGGGCTGCTCCTCAGGGAGGATCTCGGCGTAGACCTCGTCCACCATGAGGTCGAACAGCTCCTCCTTGGTGGAGATGTATCCGTACAGCCGCATCGGGCCGGTGTCCAGCCGGGCGGCGACCTTGCGCAACGACACCGCCTCCAGCCCGCCCTCGTCGGCCAGCGCGATAGCGGCGGCAACGATTCGCTCCCGGTCGAGCGGCACGGGGCGAGTCGGCGGCTCCGGCCGGTCCCACACAGTCATAGGTTACATCGTACTGTTGCGATACACCGTAATATGTAAATACAGTGTATCGATATGAGACACCGCATCGCCGTGATTGGGGGCGGCCCCGCCGGCCTAACCTTCGCCTGCGTCCTGCACCGCCACGGTCACCCCGTCACCATCCTCGAACGCGATCCCGCCCCTGACGCCCGTCCCCCGGGGGGCACGCTCGACCTGCACGAAAGGATGGGCCAGCTCGCGCTGGGCAAGGCGGGGCTGCTGACGGAGTTCCAGGCGCTGTCCCGTCCCGAGGGGCAGGCCATGCGGATCCTGGACGCGGACGGGACCGTCCTCCGCGACTGGCGACCCCGTCCGGGTGACCGGGCCAATCCCGAGATCGACCGGCGGCAACTCCGTGACCTGCTGCTCGGCCCCCTCGACGTTCAGTGGGGGCGGGGCGTGACGGAGGTAGTGCCGGGGACCCGGGACGGCGTGCTGGTCCGTTTCACGGACGGGCGGCAGGAGACGTTCGACCTCGTGATCGGCGCGGACGGCGCCTGGTCCCGGGTCCGCCCGGCAATCTCGCCCGCGACGCCGCACTACACCGGCGTCACCTTGGTCGAGACCGCCCTGGACGACGTCGACACCCGCCACCCCGACCTCGCCCGGCTGATCGGCGACGGTTCCATGGCTGTGTACGGCGTGAACCGCGCCCTCGTCGCCCAGCGCAACAGCGGCGGCCACGTCAAGGTGTACGCCCAGTTCCGCGCGCCGCTGGACTGGCACACGAACCTGGACCGGCATCTGGGCCTGAACCGGCGCGCGGGCCTGGACGCAGGCATGGACGTGGGCCTGGACCTGGCCGACGTCGAGGCCGTGCGATCAAGCCTGCTGGCTCTGTTCGACGGCTGGGCCGCTCCCGTCCTCGACCTCCTCCGCCACGGCATCGCTTTCGTCCACCGCCCTCTCTACGTCCTGCCCGTGTCCCACACCTGGGCCCATGTCCCCGGGGTGACGCTACTGGGCGACGCCGCCCACCTGATGCCCCCATTGGGGGTGGGCGCGAACCTCGCGATGCTGGAAGGCGCCGAACTCGCCGAGTCCGTCGCCGCCGCCCCCGGCCCTGGCGATCTGGACGAGGCCGTCCGCGCCTTCGAGGAACAGATGTGGGCACGGGCCGGCAGGTGGGCGAAGATCACGATGGCCGGTCTGGAACGCCTCGTGAGCCCGGACCCCACCGAAGCCCTCGCCCTCTTCGACGAAGTTCAGCCATCCTGACTGCCAAGCGCGAGAGCACCAGCACCAGCAGCTCGCCACGGCTTCACGGGACAGCACGGCACCGCCGCGGTTCCTTCCGGCAGATCCACCGCCCGCCATACGAACTCCGCCACGGGGCGGTGAGCAGCAACCGAACGGCGCCAGTGAGGGCGGCCAGTTCGCGCTGAGCCTGCACGAGGCGCTGGCGACGCTCGACAGCGCTGGCGCTACCGAGCAGGCCACCGTCGTCGAGCGCGTCTTCGCGTAAGCCGCTCAGGACGATCGCTGGACCGACTGGCTATGAAGGTGTGAGTGAGGGCCAGGTGTCGGTCGGTTCGGGAGCCGTTTGATGATCGAAGGCTGTGGAGTGTCGGTGAAAGTGAGAGTCATGCCCGCGGTTGTGCGGGCATGACTCCGGTGACGTTGGGTGAGTTGGATCAGCCGGCCTGCTCGGTGCGTGCTCGGGTCTGGGCGAGGCGGTAGGAGCCGGTGCCGGTCTCGATGATGGTGCCGGCGTAGGTGAGGCGGTCGGTGAGCGTCGGTCCGATTCAGGAAGTGCGGCCCAATCCGCCACAGCACCTCACCCGTCAGCAGCATCGCGCCGAGCGAACGATTTTCCACCGCAGCACCTACCGGTCGATGCAAGACCTTTCGCCCAGCCCCATTCCCAGAGCCGTCACCGTCACCGTCACCGTCACCGGGCGAGTTTGGCGAGCATGTCAGGTAGTTCCGCTTCGTGCACCACGGCAAGGCGCCTGGTGGCTCGGGTGATCGCCACGTAGAGATCGTGACCCCCCTTGGGTGACTGGGCGAGGATCTCGTCAGGAGCCACGACCACGACGGCGTCGAACTCCAGCCCCTTGGACTGGGTCACGGTGAGCACCACCACCGGCGCCTCGAGATCGACCTCGGCGAACCCGGTATGACGCGCGTCGGGAACGATGACGGCCAGCCGCCCTTCGCCGATCGCGGTGAGCTCAGACTCCACCACATCCGCGAAGCCGAGTGACGTCTGACGGATGGCGCGAGGCGGAGTCTCGCCGGTGCGGACCGACTGCGGGGGGACCTGGTCAGGAGCCACGGCGCGCAGGACATCGGCGGCCACGTCCATGATCTCGGCCGGGGTCCGATAATTGATCATCAGTCGCTCCTCGCGCCAGCGGTCCTCGGCATAGGGAGCCAGCATCTCTTCCCAGGTGCGGGCGCCCGCCGCCGATCCCGTCTGGGCAATGTCGCCGACCACGGTCAGTGAGCGGGTCGGGATGCGCCGCATGACCGAACGCCAGGCCATCGCCGACAGCTCCTGGGCCTCGTCGAGGATCACGTGACCGTAGACCCACGTCCGGTCGGCGGCTGCGCGCTGGGCGGTGGTCAGTGCCGGGCCTCGGTCGTGGTGGCGTTCGGCCAGGGTGCCGACGTCCAGCAGGTCACCGAGCCTCGCCCCGGCCTCGTCCAGGATCTCGAAGTCGTTGTTGTAGGTCAGCACGTCCTGGGCGTAGGCCCGTTCGTCGCGCCGCTCGGCAGCGTTGGCCCGATCCCGTTCCTGATCGCCGGTCAGGTCGGAGCCGAGCAGCTCGGCGGCCTCGTCGAGCAGCGGCACGTCACCCACCGTCCACGGCGCACCCGGCGGACGCAGCAGCTCTCCGGCCTCACCGGCGTCCAGACCCGCCGAGAGCATCGCCTCCCAGTCGGCCAGCAGCTCGCCGACCAGTTGCTCCGGGGTGAGGATCGGCCACAGCTCGTCCATCGCCTGCCGTACCGTCGGCTGCTCCCACAGCACCCGGCACGCCTCCCGCAGCGTCTCCTCCTCGTCGACCCGCATCTCCTCCTCGTCCGGCGGCAGCTCCAGCCACGAGTCGCCGTCGTCAGGCAGCACCACCCCCAGCTCCTCCTCATCCGTCAGCCGCTCGTACTGTTCGGCCTCGGCGGTGGCCAGCGCCCGCAGCATGTCGAGCACGAACACGTGCCGGGCCTCGTTGTGCGGGCTGCGCAGTGCACGGGCGCGGTCGCGGGCGATGACGCAGGTGCCGTGGTCCACGCGGAGCGTCGTCCAGTCGACCACGACTTCCTTGCCGCCGCGCACCGACGTCCGAGCGGGGATCTTGACCTCGAGGTCTCCTTCGGGGACCCGCTGCCGATCTTGTACGGCTCCCGCCATCACCTCGACCATCCGCAGGTCACCCTTGATCACAGCCTGAGACGGGCCATCCTCTGCCGTCGCCGCGATGCCCGGATAGAGCCGCCCGAGCGTGGTCATCACCACGTCGCTCTCGCCGAGGGAGGGCAGCACCTGCTCGATATAGCGGGAGAACAGGTCGTTAGGCCCGATGATCAGGACACCCCTGCGCTCCAGGACGTCCCTGTGCGTGTAGAGCAGGTAAGCGGCGCGGTGCAGCGCGGCGACCGTCTTACCGGTGCCAGGACCGCCCTGGACCACGAGGGTCCCGTGCAGGCCCGAGCGGATCACGCGGTCCTGCTCGGTCTGGATGGTGGCCACCACCTCGCTCATCTTGCCGGTTCTCGCCCGGCGCAGCGTCGCCAGGAGCGCCGCCTCCCCGACCAGCGACCGGCGGTCGGCGTCGCTCATCCGATCGAGGTCGAACACCTCGTCGTCGACGCCGACCACGGTCCGGTTGCGGGTGTGCAGGTGGCGGCGCCGTACCAGCGAGCCCGGGTTGCCGGGCGTGGCGGTGTAGAACGGGCGGGCGGCAGGGGCCCGCCAGTCGATCAGGACCGGCTCGCCGTCGCCGTCGCGCAACCCGATCCTGCCGATGTAGAGGGTCTCGCCGCCGGAGTCGTCGATCCGGCCGAAGCACAGGCCGTGCTCCACCCCATTGAGCCTGGCGAGGCGCCTGGCGTACTCTCCGGAGAACGTCTCCCGCTCGACCATGCCCCGAGCGGTGCCGTCACCGGGACTGCGGTGCGCCTCCTTCAGAGAGGTCTCGGCCCGCTCACGCGCCTCATCGAGGTGGCAGTACAGCATGGTGATGTAGGACTGCTCGGCTTCGATGTGAGGGCTTGACACTTGACGGCTCGACATTTCCTTGGTACGCTCCTTTTAGCTGGGCGTGTGTGCGCTTTTCTGTGCGATAGCGCTAAGGAAACGAGTATAGACCGTCCCGTATGCCGATGCACCGGCCACGGCTGACGCAACGCCGCAGCCACCGTGTTCCGGCTCACCTGATACTTGATCGCGATCTGTCGACCCGACAGCCCAGCGTGAGAATTGATGTTGCCCCGGTCTTGTGGACACCTGATCGCTTGGGACGATGTGTCCTGGGAGGAGTTCACAAGTGCCGATGTCACCTCCGCCGTACCCGCCAGAGTTCCGGCGGCGGATGGTGGAGTCGGTCCGCGCGGCCGGACGCCGGAAGAACCGGCCAAGGCCGCCTGCTTCGACTTCATCGAAGGGTTCTACGTCTTTTCACGCGGCTCATGAACCTCTCGACGGCCCCACTGACGCGCTCGCAGTCAGACGGTCTCATCCAACTGTTCGGCCACCCGCTCCAGGCCACCCTTGATGAGCTGCCCATACTCGTCGTCGCCAAGCGCGCCGATCCCGTCCCGCGCCTGCCGGAGGTGCTCACGGGCGCGGCCGAGATCGCCCAGCTTGCGATAGCACTCACTCAAGTTCAGGTGCAACGACGGATACAAGCCGGCCACCGAAAGCGGCACCCCGGCTTGCGCCACCCGCTCATCAGTGATCAGGCCGACGGCGGCAAGCGCTCGCAGATCCCACATCAGCTCCTGGTGCACGTCGTCCTGCACATCGGCCATCGAGTGAGCAAGGACGCAAACATGCAGCGGGTCGCCTTGCTCGCCGCCGATGTCGTCCCAGATCTGCGCGAACAACTCGCGAGCGGCTTCACGCTGGCCTTGGTGGTGATGCAACTCCACCCCCTGGCCGATCCGGGTCATCGTTGGGTCGGCGGTCATGAGCGGCTCCTTCACCGTCGTAGGCGATCATCGCGGTCAGCCTACTCGCCCTACATGGCTTAACGACCTTCAAGCGGTTGACCAGCAGGTTCGCTTGACAGCCCCAGATAAACCGAGCTGCACAAGCAGCAGATCACCTTCACCGCCGATCGCGCCCAGGCCATCACCGCCATCCGTGACCTCGCCACCGGCTCCGCCCTGGACGACGCCGCCCTGGCGGCGTTCCTGGACGAGAACGGCAAGCTGCTGTGAGCCCACGGCAGACATCACGGCGCGACGCGATGGGCTGGACACAGGCCGAGAACGATGTCGCCGACGTGATGATCTGGCTGCGCAGCAACCACGGGCGCGAGGTCAGCTACGCCGACATCGCCGCCGGAGTCGAGATCACAAACGGCCGTCGCCCGCTCCGGGGCGCGCCTGAACCTCGCTGGGGAGACCATGAACGCCTCGCCCTGCGAGGACCGGGGGCGGAGATCACGTTTCATGATCAATATCGCGGCTTCGCTCCGGCCGGACGTCTCGAAGATCATCCGGATGTCACACTTCCAGCTGCTGGGCTGGCAGTTCTCCCCGCGCCTGGCCGACGTCGGCAGCGCCACCCCGTACCGGGCCGATCCGGCCGCCTCAACACCATGATCAAAACCCGGGTGAACATCGGCCTCATCAACGATCACTGGGACGACCTGCTACGGGTGGCCGGCTCCCTGCAGACCGGCGCGGTCCACCCAGCCGAGCTGTTTCGCTATCTGACCGGCGGCGGCACCCCCACCCCGATCGGCCGCGCGCCGATGGAGCCGGGCAAGCTCGATCGCTCCACCTACCTGGCCTGCTACTTCAACGACGAACTGCTGCGCCGCCGGGTCAACACCCAGCTGAACCGGCAAGAGGCCCGCCACACCCTGGCCCGCAAGATCTTCCACAGGCAGAAAGGCGAGCTGCGGCAGAAGTACAAAGAAGGCCAGGAAGATCAATTAGGGCGGGTATCGAATGTGCTGGTCGCCGACGTGACACCGTCGGCGAGCGATCCAAAATCACGTGCAACCTGCGCCCAGTCATGCTGGGATCATTCATTATGAATGTCCATTTCCTCAATGACGCCGACTTGACGGACAGGATGGAGCAGAATCTGGCGGAACATGCCTGTCACCTGCATCGGAGCATGAGCGGTGCGACCGTTACAGAGACCGATGACCTCCTAGTCGCCGACAGCGGCCTGGACGACGACACTTTCAACATCGTTGCCGCGGCCCGCTTCACCGTCACCACCGCTACGGCACGTATCACCGAGACCGCCCGGACACTGGCTCGCACCGGCCGCCGCTTCTCCTGGTGGGTGGGGCCCGCCTCGAGGCCACCGGACCTCACCGCCCGCCTGACGGCGGCTGGTCTGCCGGCATCCGAACGCGAGACGGCGATGTGGGCCGAGCTGGACGACACCCTGCCGCTGCCCGCCGCCCCAGGACTGGACATCCAGACGGTGGCCACGCCCGAACAGCTCGCCGACTACGCCGCGGTTCTCGCCGCGAACTGGACCCCGCCCGCTGACACCGTCCGCCGCTTCTTCACCCAGGCCGCCCCGCAGGCCCTGGCCGCGCACTGTCCGGCCCGTTACCTGGTCGGCTACGTAGACGGCCGTCCGGTCTGCTCGGCCGAAGTGTTTCATCACGCGGGGGTTGCCGGGATCTACAACATCTGCACCCTGGCTGCCCACCGCCGACGCGGCTACGGCGGTGCCATCACACTCGCCGCACTCCACACGGCCCGCGACCGAAACCACCACATCGCGGTCCTGCAGGCGTCCACCGACGGCGAGCCCGTCTACCGCCGCCTGGGATTCCGCTCCTGCGGCCAGTTCACCGAACACACCATCAACCCCTGAACACCCCGAACTCCACAAGCCACCTGCCCACTTTCACAACGATCCTGGTCACAGCCACTCGTTGATGGCCGCGACGAGAACGGTGTCGCCTCGTAGCGGACCGCGAGCTTGTCATACCTCGTGGCAACCGCCCGGTGCCTCTTGAGACGATTGATGCCGCACTCGACCGCGTGGCGCTCGCGGTAGTCGGTCTTGTCGAATTTCGGCGGCCGACCGCCGCGGGAGCCGAGTTTCTGGCGGTTGCGGACGTGGTCGGCCTTGTCCGGCTACGCCGGCCGGAGCATCCGGTCGGCGATGTGTGCGGCCCGCAGGGAGATGAGCCGCTCGTCGGAGCCTGGCGAGAGGAGGACCTGACGGGCCGCCGCGCATCGCGTCCAGCACGATGTCGAGGGCATCGGCGAAGCCGTCGGTCTCTTCTCCTCAGCCCAGGCAACGGCTCTCGGCCCGCTGGCCAGGTCGTCTCTATGATCTCAACGGTGATGAATTCGCCCGGTCCGCGAGGACGCCGTCCCGGAAACCCCGATACCCGCTCCCAGATCCTCGACGTCGCCCGTCGGCGCTTCCTCGATGGGGGCTATCGGGCCTTCACCCTGCGCGCCATCGCCGCCGAGGCAGACGTGGACTCCGCCCTGATCAGCCACTACTTCGGATCTAAGAAGGGCCTGCTCAACGCAGTCCTCGCCCTGGCGCCCAACCCCGCAGCCATTGTTGATCTCGTCCTCCAAGGCGACCTGGCGACCTTCCCCGGGCGCGCCCTGCGAGCCGTGCTCGCCCTGTGGGATGACCCCGAAACCGGGGCGCCCCTGCGTTCTCTCATTGCCGGCGCCGCGCACGACGCGGCCTTCGCCGCCCTCGTCAAGGAGACGATGGAACAGGCGGTGATCGACAAGATCGCGGACCGGATCGGCGGCACGGCCGCCCGCAAACGCGCCGCGGCGTTCTACGCACAGATCGCAGGTCTGATCGGGACCCGCTACGTCCTCTGCCTCGAACCGATCGCCTCCATGTCGTCTGATGAAGTCATCGAGATCTACCGGGCGCCGTTGAGCCTCGCTCTTGATGCAGGTCTGCAAAGCTAGGTGAGCCGCCGATCGTTCGGAACCCTCAGAATTCCCGCACGTCGGCTCATGTTCGTCTTCTTTCGGCAGGGTGGTCCGGACTCTGCAGTGATCGCAATCACCTTGAACCACTCGATCCCGATGGGGCATTCAGCCGAACGGTGTGATGAGTCTCCCCAACCGGCCCAGGACTCCAGTCACCAAGACACCTAGTGTCTCAGTAACATTGACACTTAGTGTCTTTGTGTTAGCGTTCGGATAGATGGAATCGACAGGTCCCATCTCAAGGCATCGGCACGGGCAGGTGGGCATGTCGCAGCACTCAACGGGAGGCGGCGGGGCTGGCCGCAGGATCGGGCGCAGCAGGGTGGCCGACCAGATCGTCGACGACCTGCGGGACCGTATCCTCGGCGGGGATCTCCCGAACGGCTCACGGTTGCCGTCGGAACGGGAGTTGGCTGAGCAGTACGGCGTCAGCGGCGCGACCGTCCGCGAGGCGGTTCGCGTGCTGTCCACCGTCGGGCTGGTGAGCGTCCGGCACGGCGCCGGGTCGTTTGTCACCGCCGAACCCGACACCATGATCGGGATGTCCATCGCTTCGGTGGTTCGACTGGCCGGCGCGGGCGCTCTCGACGTGCTCGGTGTGTTCGCGGCCCTGAACAGGTACGCGGTTCAACTGGCTGCCCAGGAGGCAACCGACACCGAGATCGCATCGCTCCGGGAGATGGCCGACCGGCTGGCGGTGATCGACGATACCGACAGCACGATCGAGGACCTCCGGGCGTTCATGCGGCGCCTGTCGGAGATCTCCCACAACGCGCTACTCATCCCGCTATGTCGACTGCTCGCCGACGTCCAGGTTGAACTGGCATTCGAGTTGAGCGGCGGACGTATATCCGAATGGCGGCGGGTCGCCGGCGGGCTGCACGGTAACCGGCTCGCGATCATCGAGGCTCTGGAGAACCGGTCGCCGGAGCGGGCGGCCGCGGCCGTCGATGCGTACTCTGCGCGCGCGGCCCAGTTGATTCTTTCGACCCCGCAAGCGAAGAAGATCCAGCTCTCCGACCCTGGCTACGCGCGTTTACTGGTCGACATGCTCAATACCAGACTCAGTTCGGCCGCGAGCTGACCTCGGTAATCGGCGCAACTCCGATCGGAGCCGGTCGTCGCCGGCCGGGCGATCGCGCCCCCCACAACCGCCCCCTGTCGCACTGGATCAACGGCCGTGCCGCAGACATCGGCGAGGCCGGTGGTTACCCGACCGGTGATCTGCGGGGTGGGTGTTCAATGCCCACGCGAACGTTCGAGGGTTAAGCGCCCGCCGGATTCGGGAGATGGGGATATCGACATCGGTCCCTGGCCGGTCCGACTCATCAGGAGAACATCGTGACTCACGTCCCTGTCGAACAAGGAATCCTCGAAGGCGATCAGAAGTACGGCGTGTTCCGGTTCTGCGGCGTGCCCTATGCGGCCCCGCCCGTGGGGAAGCTGCGGTGGGCCGCGCCGCGGCCCCCCGCCTCCTGGGACGGCGTACGTGATGCGATCACCTTCGGCAACGCGGCGATCCAGACCGCCGGCACCGGTGTGGATCTCGGCGGGCAACCGAGCGAGGACTGCCTCTACCTCAACGTCTGGTCCTCAAGCATCGACCCGCAGGCTCGCCAACCGGTCATGGTGTGGATTCACGGCGGCGGCTTCCTCAGCGGCGCCGGGTCCATGCTGGACTACCACGGCCCATCGATCGCCCAGCACGGCGTGACCTACGTGTCCTTCAATTACCGCCTCGGCGCCTTAGGTTTCCTGGACCACCCGCAGGTGGGCGGGAACGCCGCCGTCCAGGACTGGGTCGCCGCATTGACCTGGGTGTCCCGCAACATCGCCGCCTTCGGCGGCGACCCCGGAAACGTCACCGTCTTCGGTCAGTCGGCCGGCGCGACCGCGGTGCGCACCCTGCTGGCCACCCCGTCCGCCCGGGGGTTGTTCCACCGCGCCATCATGCAAAGCGCGGGCTTCGAACAAGCCGCGGCCTTGCCCGACATGGCCCGCCAGCGCCTCGCCGAGGCCAGCGGCAGGCTGTTCGAGCATCTGGGCAGCAGCGACATCGAGCATCTGCGCCAGGCGCCGGTGGAGCAGATCCGTCAGGCTTCCTTCCTGTTCTCGGGCGCCGTACCGTCCCCCGGCCAGGTGCATACGCCGGCGAACCTGGTCTGGTGCCCGACCGAGGACGGTCAGGTCGTGGGTGCCGATCTGTCCTGCTGGCCGGCCGATATCCCGGTGCTGTTCGGTCACACCGAGGACGAGGCGCGCTACTTCATCACTCCTAAAGGCCCCTACGGAGCACCACCGGGAACGGTGGACCCGGCCCAGCTCTACACGCCCGCAACGCTGGCGAGGATGGCCGCGGCCTTCGGCCAGCAGCAGGCCGACCCCATCGTGGCCTCGCTCGCAGGCAGTCCGTACGAGAAGTTGGCGGAGCTGTTCACCACCGCCATCTGGGCAGAGCCGGCCCTGGCCTCCTACCGGCGGTTCACCGAACTGAGCCGCACCACCTACGCCTACCGCTTCGAACGCGTATCACCAGGCAACCGCCGCACGGGCAAGCTCGCGTTCCACATGTCCGACATCCCCTACGTGTTCGGCCACCTCACCCCGGCAGAGGACTACGACGAGACGGACGCCCAAGTCTCCGACACCATGACACACGCATGGACGGAGTTCGCACGCACCGGCGTGCCAAGCAGCCCCGACGGCACCCCCTGGCCCGCCGCCACCAGTACGGCACCTCACCTGACCCTCATCAACGACAAGACCCACAGCGCCCCCTTGACCATCGGCCCGGTCACCCAACTGATCAACTCCCTGCGAGCGGGCACCGACCACCACTGAGCGTCCACCTGACCACCGCCGGCTCCCCCCATCCCCACACCGCCGCGCGAACCAACCGCGTGCATCGCACGCCTGCCAATCCGGCGAGCACAGCATGGCCGCCGCGAACCAGCCCGTGGCCGCGCGCCCGGCCACCACCGGCAACCGAGCGGCCTCGCCTCTCGCATCGACAACGAACAGAAAGGCAGAACAGCCATGCCGATCGGGCAGCGTTACGTCATCGGATTGAACGAGAACGGCAAGTCCAGCGTGGTCATGACCGGGCTCGCCAACGTCCAGGACAAGGAGGATGCATTCTGGCGAGCCACGCTCTGGAAGACCAAGGAAGTGCCGGTCGACAACACGATCCCTGGGGACCGGTCACTCGACGGCGGCGCCCTCCGCGCGCCATTCCCCAACGGAATGCTGGTGCGGGCGCTGGAGATCTGGCCGGATCCGGACTCGGAGACCCTCCGCAAGCAGGCCACCGAGGTGAACCACATGGTCGGGCACGATACGGAGATCACCGACGCCGAGCAGCGGCGACACCCTACGATGCACCACACCGACACGCTCGACGTCGGCATCGTCCTGCGCGGCGAGATCTACTGCCTCCTCGACGAGGAAGAGGTCCTGCTGAAGCCGTTCGACACAGTGGTCGTCCAGGGAGTGAGCCACGGCTGGAGCAATCGAGGGACCGAACCATGCCTGCTGTTCGGCTTCCTGCTCGACGCACAGCCCCGCGCCTGACCACACGCGGGACATGCGTCCAGATCCAGCGTCGCGAGCATCTACCGCGTGCTCGCCGAGCACGAGAAGCAGGAGGCCTACCCCGAGGCCGTCACCCAGGCGCACGCCGACTTCGCCGGCCTCCAGGACGCTGACGACATCCCCCGCCCCCGCCAAGCCCGCATCCGACGCCCGGGCGATCCGCTCACGCCCGAGAAAGCCGAGCTTCAACAGCGTCTGCAGGACCAGGTCCGCCAGCCTGCTCATCGAGCCGCCCCTGGCGCAGGATCCGGAACTATCGCGCAAGCGCAGTGAGCAGTCGCTCGCGCTGGGCCTCCCCCAGGCCGCCGACCTGTCGCTTCACCCCGACCCTGCACGTCGCCATCAACGCGGCGACCTTCGCCGGACCATAACCAGGAACCGCTCGCAGAACCTGAACGACCCTCGCCTTCTTGACGAGAGTCTCTTCCTCCGCCCGGGCGAACACCTCCGCCACCGTGACCATCCCGGCTCGAACCCCGCCAACAGCTCGCTGCGGGCCTTCCGCGCCTCGGCGGCCCTAACCACGGCCACAGCCCGCTGCTCAGGGGGCAACGTCGGTACCGCCGTGGATGGCCTCCTCGCACATCAGCCATCCCTTGCCACGCCATGGGCCCGGCGAGAGTGCCGGCCCCCATCATGAACACTGTCGACGGATGTGACAGTAACCCCGGCTCGCCGTACCGCTCCTACTCACAGGCCAGGTTGCGATCGCGGCGGCTGGAGACCCTTCTCGGCACCGAGATCAACCCCCTACGACGAGCCGAAGCGGTAGACCCCATCGCGTTGCCGAATTGTTCTTGTAGGGGGCTGCCGAAGACCCGTCGTGCGAGGGCATCCTGGTCAACAGCGCTACTGAGCTGATCAGCATCATCATCAGCAGGGCGTCCGCGTCAGCCATCGCTCAGAGGCCGGTCTGACGGGATCGGCTGCGTCGCGGCGAAAGATTTCTCCGGGGCCGTGTCGATCAGCGGGCCGCTCGTTCGACGTATGGGGGCGAGGGCCGAGGGGCGGCCCCGCCGGACGAGGAGAACGCGATGTCGAAATACCTGCTGATCATGCGAGGCACCGATGAGACGAACGCGGCCATGATGGCTGATCTCGACGAGATGATGGTCACAACCCGCCAGTTCATCGAGGACATGATGAAGGCCGAGGTTCTCGTCGCGGCCGAAGGGCTGGACGATCCGGGCCAAGGCGTCGTGGTCGACTTCAGCGGCGAGGCGCCGGTGGTCACGGACGGGCCGTACGGCGAGACCAGGGAACTGTTCGGTGGCTACTTCCTGCTCGATGTCGCCACGAAACAGGAGGCGGTCGAGTGGGCCAAGCGGGTCCCGGCGGTCCGCGGGTCCAAGATCGAGGTCCGGCGGGTGGCCGAGGCCGACGAGGTCCCGCAGGGCAGCGAGAGCAACGGCCAGATCTGATGGGTAGGGCCGACGTCGAGGCCGTCTGGCGGATCGAGTCGGCCCGGATCGTCGCCGCGCTGACCCGGTTCACCGGCGATTTCGGGCTGGCCGAGGACGCGGCCCAGGAGGCGGTGGCTGAGGCGCTGGTGTCGTGGCCGCGTGCCTCTCCGGCCAATCCGGCCGGCTGGCTGATGGCCACGGCCCGGCGGCGGGCGATCGACGCGATCCGCCGCCGGACCGCCCTCCAGGACCGATACGCCCTGCTGGCGGCCGACCCCGCGGTCGACCAGGAAATCGACCCCGACAAGATCGACGACGACGTCCTGGCGCTGATGTTCGTCAGCTGCCACCCGGTGCTCTCCCGCGAGGCCCGGGTGGCGCTGACCCTGCGCGTGGTCGGCGGCCTGTCCAGCGAGGAGATCGCCCGCGCGTTCCTGGTACCCGTACCGACCGTGCAGGCCCGCATCACCCGAGGCAAGAAGACGATCGCGGCGGCCGGGGTGCCGTTCGAGCTGCCGCCGGCCGGCAAGCGCCGGGAACGGCTGGGCGGCGTGCTCAGAGTCCTCTACGTGATCTTCACCGAGGGGTCGACGGCCACGTCGGGCGACCGGCTGCTGCGCCCCGACGTCGCGTACGAGGCGATCCGGCTGGCCCGCACGCTGGCCGCGCTGCAGCCCGACGAGCCGGAGGTGCACGGCCTGCTCGCGTTGTGCGAGCTGACGTCCGCGCGCTTCCCGGCCCGGACCGGCCCGGACGGCACGCCGATCCTGCTCGAGGACCAGGACCGGCGGCTGTGGGACTTCTCGGCGATCCGCCGGGGGCTGGCCGCGCTGGCCAGGGCATCGGCCCGCGGCCTCGGCCCCTACGGCCTGCAGGCCGCGATCGCCGCCACCCACGCGTCGGCACCCTCGGTCGAGGCGACCGACTGGGACCGGATCGTGCTGCTCTACGAGGCGCTCGGCCGGGTCGCGCCCTCGCCGGTGGTCGAGCTCAACCGGGCCGTTGCCGTGGCCATGGCCTCGGGTCCGGCGCAGGCCCTGGCCATCGTGGACGAGCTGATCGCCTCGGACCGGCTCCCCGGTTCGCATCTGGTTCCGACCGTACGCGGGGAGCTGCTGGCCCGCCTCGGCCGGCGACCGGAGGCGCGCGCCGAGCTGGAGCTGGCCGCCCGGCTGTGCGCCAACCAGCGCGAACGCTCAGTGCTGCTGCGCAAGGCGGCCGCGCTGGACTGACTTCCCCAGCGCGGCCGACCCGGATTCGAGCGCGGCCCGGATGCGAACATGCCTGACAACCGCTGGCCATCGGCCACGGTGGCCCCGACAACATCACTGTGATCGTCATCGACATAAAGGGGGGCCTGCACTGACGCTTCACCTCACAGACACGGGGCCCGCCCATCTCCGCTGGGCGGGCCCCGCTGTATTCAAGAGGCTTGACGTTCACCGCGCTCTGCCACGGCGGCGGAGAGGCGTCAGATGCTCCTCCAGCACACACGAGAGCAGCTCGCTACGAGATCGAGCCCCTGCCTGGTCCCAGAGCTCGTCGATCACTTTCAGCTCGGCTGCGGTGGCCTGGAACGACCAGATTCGCCGACGGCCAGTGCGTGCTGCGGTGGCCTGACTCGACTCTCCCGGGGTCCCAGTGGTAACGACGCAGGAAACAACGGATATGCAGGTCAGCGGCCCACCTTCCAAGCTGTGCCCGAAGGTCCTTAAGGGAGCTCCGACCTGCATGTCCGGTGAAAATTTCGCCGATACTACCGGGACCCCCGAACGCCTCGTCGAACGAGGGCGTCCCTGGCCTCACACAATCGCTCATTTCTGAGAACGCTCACCGCCTGGGCCCGGCTCGGCGTCTTCGGCGGCTCAGACCAGCGCGCCGGCCAGCAGGAAGATCGCGATTCCGTGCGCGAGGGCGGCGGCGATCACGCCACTGCGTAGTCGCAGGAAAGCGCAGATCAGCCCCTCGTACAGGGTGAAGGCCAGCAGCGGCCAGCCGACGTCAGTGACCGTCGAGGCCAGGAAGACGTGGCAGGCGGCGAACAACAGAGCCGACAGCAGCGCCGCGCGGATGGCGCTGGTGTGCTGTTCCAGCCGTCCCTGAAGGAACCCGCGAAACAGCACCTCCTCGGCGAGGTTGCCCACCAGGCTGAAGGCCAGCAGCACCGGCAGCAACGTGACGGCGACCGCTCCGCCCCGCTCCGCCATCGGCGTCAGTAGCGACAGCAGCAGGACCGGGCCGGCGGCCAGCACGCCGCCGCCGACGCCCCAGCTGACCGTGACCGGAGTGAACCGGCCCCAGCGCACCAAAGAGCGAAGCCCGCCGTCCAGGCGCAGCACCCCCGCGGTCAGTGCCAGCGTGCCGAGGCCGAACAGCAGCAGGATCCCCGCCTGGTCGGTGAAGCGCAGCCACGGAATCGCCCCCGCGGCGCCCAACCGCCAGAACCCCAGCGGTGTCATCGCGTCCCTGATCAGGACGAAGCCGAAGATGAGCACCATGATGCGCAGCAGCGGGTCGCGCTCGCCGCGCGCCAGCGCGAAGCAGGCGCCGATCAGCAACAGGCCGGGCAGGATCCGGGCGCCGTAGGCCAGGAGGTCGGGCAGCACGAAGACGTCTCCGTTCAGAGAGGGAAAACAGGGAGCAGGTGGGGCGACCAGCCCGCCGTTCAATAATGCGAGCTATTCTCAGTTTTCGGTACTCGCATTGGAGGCACGTGCTCACGCCCCGTAAACACCCTCGCCAGCAGCGCTCCCGTGAGACGGTCGCGGCGATCCTGGAGGCAGCGGCTCAGCTTTTCCAGCGCCACGGCTACGCCGACACCACCACCAACAAGATCGCCGAACGCGCCGGGGTGTCCATCGGATCGCTGTATCAGTACTTCCCGAACAAGGACGCGCTGCTGGTCGCGCTGGCCGAGCACTACCTGACGCAGAGCGCCGAACAGGTCATCCAGGTGTTCGCCCGTGCCGCCGAGCATCGCCCGCCCCTGCCTGACCTCCTCGCCGACCTGGTGGGGTGCGTGGCCGCTTTGCATACCGACCGGCCTGATCTACACCGGCTGCTGTTCGACCAAGCCCCCCGTACCCCCGGCCTGGTCACCCGCTTCCGGCAAGCCGAACAGCAGATCGCCCACGCGCTGGCGGGCGAACTGCGCCGCCTGGGAGCCGGCGGCCCCAATCCCGAACTGAACGCCCTGCTGGCCGTCCAGGGCATCGAGGCGCAACTGCACGGCGCCCTACTCGACCCCCCGGCCGACCGCGACGCCACCGACCACGTGCACGCGGTGATCCGCCTCTGGCAGCAAGCCCTGGCTGAGCCCTGCCAACCCGAAAGACACTGAGTAGCCGACCCAACGACTGCGGCCCGTTTCTACCGTATTCCGGTGGGCCCCCTGCCTGACGATGGACCGCCCGGTGATGGCGGGGAAGGAACCGGTGTTCGCCCACGGCGCCCCGGTCGGCTACGTCACCAGCGCCGACTACGGCTTCACGATCGGCACCGCCATCGCCTACGCCTGGTTGCCGCCGGCGCCGGCCGTAGCCTCTCAGCGCCTGGAGATCGAGTACTTTGGCGAACGACTTGCCGCCGTCGTCGCCGAGGAGCCGTTGTACGACCCGCGGTTGAAGAGGCTCCGCGTCAGAGCGGGGTGAGGACGCAGAACTCGTTGCCCTCTGGGTCGACGAGGCACGTCCACGGGACGTCGCCCTGGCCGAGGTCGATGTCGGTGGCGCCGAGAGCCCGCAGCCGGGCCACCTCCGCCGCTTGATCGTCACCGGGGTACGGCCGGAGATCGAGATGGACGCGGTTCTTGACAGTCTTCACGTAGGGCGTACGGAGGAACTCGAGATACGGGCCGACACCTTTGGCGGAGCGCAACACCGCATGATCGTCGGTCACCTCGTGCAGGGTCCAGTCCATCGCCTCGCCCCAGAACCGGGCCATGGCCCGTGGATCCGTGCAGTCGACCACCACCACGGCCATCAGCCCGGTGTCCCGGTAGATCGATCGAGGCTCCAACACACAGAACTCGTTGCCCTCCGGGTCGGCGAGGACCGTCCACGGCACGTCGCCCTGGCCGACGTCGGCGGGCGTCGCACCGAGAGCCTGAAGGCGCGCGATCAGGTCCGCCTGATGGGCCGCTGAGGTGGTGGCGAGGTCGATGTGCACGCGGTTCTTCACCGTCTTGGGTTCCGGGACGGCGATGATGTCCAGGCAGACGGCGATGGGGTCAGGATAGGTGAAGCCCTCGGGTTCGAGGTTGGTCACGCCGGGTTCCTCGCTGGAAATGGTCCAGCCGAGCGCCTCGGCCCAGAACCGGCCGAGTGCGGAGTCATCCCGAGCATTCATCGCAATTTGAACAAGCCGCGTCGCCATTCCGCCGATTCTATGCCCGCGTGGATGAGGAACCGCACGCGTTCGGCTCAACCGGCGGTAGCGGGCAGGTCGGGGACTTCGCCGGGCTGCCGAAGGCCTTGGGCGGGTGCGGAGGCGGTGATGGCGTAGCGGCCCAGGAAGTTGATGTGGGCGTGGCCGAGCGGACTGAGGCGGGCCGACATCCTCGTTCTTGACCGGGACACCCTCGGCGCGGAGCCGGTCGACGGCCGCTGACAGGTAGCGGGTGCTCCACAGCGCGACGGCGTTGACGACCAGGCCGAGCACGGCCGGCTGGTCCTCGCGGTAGGACTGGCGATCCGGTCCCGGCCGGGCGCGGCGAGGCTACAGTCCTCGCGCACCAGGTTGACCGCCAGGGGTTGTTGCCACCGGCTGAGGGGCCATGGTGGACGGCGATCCACCGGTACGGCCACACCACCAAAGCTGACCCAGGCCCCAAAGTAGCGGTGAGGTTCGTGAGAGCCGGTCAGGCGTTCGTGCGTGATAGGTGGTCGGGGAGGTCGGTGAGGCGTTCGATACGGAGCACCGTCTCGTCTGCCGTCGGCGATGGCCCACCGGTGATGAAGTCGATGCCGCGGTCCAGCCAGATGCCGGTGAGCCCGGCGAGGGCGGCTGCGTTCACGTCGCTTTCCAGCATGTCGCCCACGTTGACCGCCTGCGCGGGGTCCGTCCGCATCCACCGGCAGGCGGTGGCGTAGGCGACGGGCTTGGCCGCACCGAGCTCGGTCGGGGTCAGGACAGCTTCGAAGTATTCGAGGAGGCCGAAGCGGGCGAGCTTGGCGCGCTGCTGCTCGAGGTCTCCGTTGGTGAGAACGGCCAGACGCGGTCCTCGGGGAAGCCGTTTCAGGGTCTCCAGGCATGGCTGGACATCGGGATAGCTCCGCCAGGACTCCTCGAACACGGTGAGGTAGCGGTCGGCGATCCAGGCGTCCAGAAGGCCGGGACTTTCAGGAATCGGCTCGCCGAGCATTGGCAGGAAGGAACGGAGCCTGCGTCGGTGGTGCTCAGCGAAGGAGCACTGACCGGCCAGATATTCCCGCATGTGGCGCCCCTCCAGCGTCCACCACAAGGTCACCAGCTCCTCCGGTGGAGCCGTCGCGTTCGGCGCGGCCTGGACGATCTGGCCGATCGTTTCCAAGACCGCGCTTCGATGATCGACCAGGGTGCCGTCCAGATCGAAGAAAATCACATCCGCCATAGGATGATCATCTCGTGGCGCTTGTCCCTGACGCCAGAGGGGTTCTTGGCGCCCGGTCTGGCGGACCACGCCACCTGAAGTGCTCAGCGACATTGACGGCGCGGGGTGTCGAGGTGTTCGTCTGATGAACGCGCCCCGGGGAAGTCCGACGCGACCGCCACGTAGCCGAGCGCCGCGATGCGATCGGCCACCTCGCGGATGTCGGCGGTGACCCCGAACAGCTGGTGCGCCAGGATGCGAGCCAGGCGTGCGCGGCCTGGCCACTTAGGCGCGCATATCGCCCAGCCTGACCTCGGACAGCAGCCCGACGACCGCCTCGGCGGCGTCGCGGGCCGAGGCTGGGTTCTGGCCGGTGACCAGGCGGCCGTCCACCACCACCTGGGCGGCGAAGCCGGGGCCTGGCACGTGGGTGGCGCCTTCTGCGGTGAGCCGGTCGGCCAGTAGGAACGGCACCACGGACGTCAGCCCGACGGCTTCCTCCTCCTCGTTGGTGAAGGCGGCCACCCGCCTTCCGGACACCAGGGGCGAGCCGTCGGAGAGGGTGACCCCGGCCAGCGCCGACGGCCCATGGCAGACGGCCGCCACCACTCCGCCGCTCTCGAAGATCTCCCGAGTCAGCCGCGACAGAGCACGGTTGTCGGGAAAGTCCCACATTGTGCCGTGGCCTCCTGCGAAGAAGACCGCGTCGTACGCCAAAGGGTCAAGGGTGTCCACGGCAGGAGTCTCCCCCAGACCGGACAGGAACCGGCGCTGCGCGGGGTCGGCAGGGTCGTCGCCGTCGCGCGGCGGCACTCCGCCTCTGACGCTCGCCACGTCCACCTCGTGGCCTCCGGCGGTGAAGACCTCCCACGGATGCGCGGCCTCCGACACATAGAAGCCGGTCTTGCGTCCGGTGTCGCCCAGGGTGTCGTGGCTGGTCAGAACGATCAGAATTCTCATGCCCCGAGCATGCCTCCGGCGACCCATCACCCACCAATAGCACAGACGCTGGGTACCATCAGCTTTCTGATGAGTTTGTCGTACGACCTGCTCCGCACGTTCCTGGCCGTCTACCGGGCCAGGTCGGTGACCCGCGCCGCCGAGCTGCTCCAGCTCTCCCAGCCCGCTGTCACCGCCCAGATCAGGTCGCTGGAGCGGGCTGTGCGCAGGCCGCTGTTCGAACGGGTGGCGCGCGGCATGGCACCCACGCCCGCTGCTGACGAGCTGGCCGCACGGCTCGCAGGGCCGCTCGACGCTCTCGACGAGCTGGTGATGGGCGATCTCGGCGAGCCTGCCGAGGTGTTCGGCCGCACCGTCCACCTGGGCGGCCCTGCCGAGCTGGTCTGCGCCAGGGTGCTGCCGTCGCTGGCCGCGATGGTGCGCGAGGGCCTGCGGCTGCGCGTCACGCTCGGCCTGCCTGAGCAGTTGCTCGCCGCCCTCGCCGACGGCAGCCTCGATCTGGTCATCTCCAGCGTGCGGCCGCGCAAGGCCGGCCTGCGGGTCGAGCCGCTGTGCGACGAGGAGTTCGTGCTCGTCGCCGCTCCCGGCTGGAGTTTCGGGCAGCTGGACGGCGCCCCGCTCGTCGCCTACGCGGAGAACCTGCCGATCCTGCGCCGCTACTGGCGCACCGTCTTCGACACCCGGCTCACGCGAAACCCCGCGCTGGTCGTTCCCGACCTGCGCGGGGTGCTGGCCGCCGTCGCGGCAGGAGCGGGGGTCACGGTGCTGCCGCGCTACCTGTGCGCGGCCGAATTGGCCGATGGGCGGCTCCTGGCCCTCCTGGAGCCGGAACTGCCGCCCATCAACACACTCTTCCTCGCCTCTCGTGCCGGGACCCGCCATCCGGCGGCGCAAGCCGTACACGGGCACCTGCTGCTGCAGGGCCGCACCTGGTCCTAGAGGATGGCTGATATCGCAGTGAGCCGGTGGCTGTTCGGGGGTGGTCGTGATGGCGACCGCGCGACGTCCGTGTCCACCGGCGCCGGGTCCGTTGGAGGACTACGCGACCCGGTTCGATGATCTGTGGTGCTCGCTCGCGCAGCGCCGACGGTTCCGTGAATATCTGGCCGGGCTATTGCTGCCGCGCGATCGGAACAGGACGTACCAGGGCTCCTGGGCTCCGGTGGATGAGGCGCACACGCCGATCGACGCCGCCGGTGAGCTTGTGCGGCGTGAGCGGGAGTTGGAGGACCTCATCGAGTGCTGGACGCCGGATGAGGTCGAGCTGAAGCTGACGGGCAACAAGACCGGGGCGACTCGGCTCGGGTTCGCGCTGCTGCTGAAGTTCTTCGAGCTGGAGGTGCGCCTCCCCCGGCGCGAGGACATGCCCAGGGCCACGGTGGAGTTCATGGCCGGCCAGGTGAAGGTCGACGCCGTTGGTCGGCAGCACGATCGAGTACCACCGAGCGCAGATCCGCAAGACGTACGGGACGCGGCCGGCCAGTGAGGCCGATGAGGTGTGCTCGGTGGAGATCGATCGCGGCCGGCCTGCTGATGCGGTACGGCAGCGATACCGCGGTGAGGGCGTGGAGCCGCCGACCGCGGGTCAGCTGGCGCGGGTGGCCGCCTCGGCGGTGCGCCGCTTTGAGGAGGCGTTCGCCGCCGGCGTGGCCGAGCGGCTCGGCGCAGTGGCGTGCAGCCGTCCTCAATATCAGGGCGGGACTGTACGTTTCGGCTCTGTCGCGACCATCAGCGCGTCAGCACAGCCCCCAGCCGCCGGATCACCTCGGCCTCGCCGGGGTTGACGTCGTCACTGGATGGCGCATGCTCTGTGATGGCTGCCCCGACGATGTCGTTTACCTGGGAGACGAGGTCGATCAGTCGCTGCGGCTGCACGCCGTTCGGCTCCGGGTAGCAGGTCGCGCCGAAAGCAGTGGGCTCCAGGACGTCTAGGTCGATGTGTACGTACACGGGACCGCGCAGACCGTCCAGCACACGCTCCAGGTCATCGACGCCGTACTTGCGCAGACCAGTCTTCGCGAGATACTCGTGCTCGGACACGTCTCCCGCTGGTTCTGCTCGCGAGAGTTGACCGCGGTTGCTCGCCGGGTGTGACCGCGGCCCTGTTCCGGTGAAGTCGTTGTTCATGAGCTTTGACCGCACAGTGTGGCTTACGGTGAGCTGCTGGATGCGCTTCGTGATGAAGGAGCGTCCCCATGCCCCCTTCGAAGGTCGAGCTCTACGCCGCGATCCGCCGGGATGCCCGCGCGGGGATGTCGGGCCGTGCGATCGAGAAGAAGTACCGGGGCGGACGGCGGACGATCGTCAAGGCCCTGTCATCTGCGTGGCCTGAGCCTCGGAAAAAACGATCCGTAACCACTTCACCTACGCGTTTCCCGTGCTCAGGCAGTGGGCCCAGACGCATGACTCTCTCAGGGAGATCACCCGCGCCGAAGTTCAGGCCGCTCTGACTGAGGCCGGAGCCCAGCGCATCAGTGTCCTGAGAGGACTCCGGGCGATCTTCCGTATCCTCAAGGCCCGCAAGCAGGTCTTCACTGACCCCACCAGCCGGATCTTCTCCGGCATGCCAGAAGCTACGATCCCGGTACAACAGCGGGCCGCTGACCTGCGGGAAGCCCTCGAATCCAGCGACCCCACCAGATCCGCTCTCGCCGGGCTCCTTATCTTCCATGGACTTCGGCCCCGGCAGCTCCGCCAGATGCTTCTCACTGATCTGCGCGACGGCCGTCTGTACATCGACGACCAGGTCATCCTGCTCGCCCCACAAGTCAGCGCCCGCCTCGCCGCCTACCTGCGCTATCGCGCCGAACGATGGCCGAACACCGCTAACCCCTACCTGTTCATCACCGTGGTCACCGCCCGAAAGACCACAGAGGTCCGTCGCAAGTGGGTGAACACCACCCTCGGCTTCCGTGCTCAGGACCTCCGCGAAGACCGCATCTTGGACGAAGCTCACGCCAGCGACGGAGACATTCGCCGCATCTGCGACTTGTTCGGCCTCACTGTCGGTGCCGCCCAGCGCTACATCGACGCCCTCCACCATCCCGATTGGGTGCGGCTCTTCCAGAGTGACCAAGGCGATCAAGCGAGGTCGTATCCGGCCCGCACGCATCGGCCTGACTTGTGACGGCGCGGCCACGTCGATCGACCGGCCCCGCAGCACGATCAGGACGTGCTCGGCCACCCGGTCCTCGCCAGCTGGATGGTCGTTGGCCATTCACTGGCGCGGCCCGCGCCACTCACCCCGCCAGCTCCGCCAGCCATGGATGCCCGGGGTGCACGAGCTCCAGCCACCCATTAAGGACATCCCGCCGCGCTCGGCCCAGCAACGGCAGCACCCCGTCGAAGTCCGCCTGATCCTTGGGCCGTGCCGCCTTCGCTTTAAACAGCAGCACCAACTCCGGCACCAGGTATGGGACCCCGTCCGCCGTTCGCTCAATGATCGCGTCGTACGGCAGCCGCAGCCTCTCGTCTCGTCGGCAGATCCACGTCCTGCCCTCGTGCGGCTCGCGGAAGACGTCAAATAGGAACTGACCGCTCGCCGGATCCCGCAGCCAGGTCTGGTGCGTGGCCGCCAGCGCCTCAGCTCCCGCCTCCGGCCAGACCCGCCCCGAACCCACCGCGTCAAACAGGCACTCGGGGAAGCGGTGACGAATCTCCGGGAATCCCGCCGCGGGCACCGCGATCTCCAGATCGCCGTGCGGCCGCGACTGTTCCCCGCGGAACAGATCCAGCGCCCACCCTGCCGCGATGCACCAGGGCGCACCGACCCCATCCAACCGCTCCGCGACTTGTTTCGGGCGCCAGGCGTCCGCCCAGCGGGCTTCCAGTTCGTCCGCCTCGAGCACAGCGCCGCCGGGCGGCAGGGACTCGGTCATCGGCACAGCTTACTGCCGCAACCCGACCCGGGTACGGCTGTCTGTAGGCACCGGAGCAGGCCCGCTACCAGGACGGATACGACTTCATTGCTTGATCGCCTTGGTCACTCTGGAAGAGCCGCGCCCATCCCGATTTGCGGGACCCAAGCGCCAGTTCGTGAACCCAAGTCGCCATACTGGCCCCAGCTTCCGACGACCAGCGAGTTCCCGGCCATGCACCCGTCAGTAATCGTGAACCCACGGGGAACGGGCAGGAGGCGTTCTTCGAGGGCCACGAGCATGCGTTCCGCGTCCTGGGCGGTTATGTGGGTGACATCACCTCCACGATCTCGTGGGTCGGGCCAAGATGGTCGTTCCCATCAAGGAGCGGCCATGGCCTGGCAACCACAGTTGATACGGAGTGTCGACGCTGCGGGCAATCCCGTGCTGTCATTGGGGCACACTCTGGTGGACGACTATCTGGCGTTCGTGGCCGCGCGCTGTCGCCCTAACACCCTGCTCGCCACCGCCTACGACCTGAAGGTCTTCTTCTCGTCGATACCTAAGGAACCGGCCGACGTCGTCACGGCGGACATCTTCGCGTTCATCACCGCACAAAAGGCGCCGCGCCGCGGACCGAAGGTGATCCGCCTGGAAGACGGCGAAGCAGGGCTGTCGGCGCGGACCATCAAGCGCCGGCTGGCCAGCATCTCCGGGCTATTCGGGTACTTCGCCACCCGGGATGACCTGACGATCGAGCGCAACCCGGTGCCCACCGGCCTGGCCAACCGCCGTCGCGGAGAGCGGCGCGGATCGCCGCTGCTGCGCACCCCGCGCACCCTCCCGCGTGTCCTGGGGTCCGCTGAGGTCGAAGCGGTCCTCGACGCGCTGAACACCAGGCGAGACCGGGCCATGGTGTTGGCCATGCTGCTGGGCGGGCTGCGCCGCTGCGAGGTCCTGGGCCTGCGGCTGGGTGACCTGTCACCAGGAGAGCACCGGGTGTTCATCAGCGAAGGCAAGGGCGGGCACCAGCGGCTGATCCCCATCTCCGCGACGTTCTTCACCGCCGTTGGCGACTACCTGGACCAGGAGCGGCCTGCCGTCGACCACGACCATGTGTTCGTCGTGCTGCGCGGCCCGACGCGGGGCCGGCCGCTGTCGGCCGACGGGCTGGATGAGATCCTCGACGGCGTCCGCAAGCGCACCGGGCTGCCCCGGCTGACCTGCCATCAGCTTCGTCACACCTGCCTGACCCGGCTGCGGGAGGCCGGGATGGCCTTGGAAGCGGTGCAAGCTCAGGCTGGACATCGCTCCATCGAGTCCACCCGGATCTATCTCCACCTGGCCAACGCGTGGTTGGTGAAGCAGTACCTGGACGCGAGCGCCGCCATCGACGCCGACAGGACCAACTTCTGATGCCCCGGGCCACGGCCTTGCCGATCATCCGCCCCGACCTGGTGGAGTACTACCTTGCTCACCGGGCCGCGCAGGGCATGAACAACGACCACAAGGTTCGCTGGGGAGCACGCGCCCTGCTCGCCGCCGTCCCCGACTTGGCGGTGTTTCGTCTCCTGCCGCTGGAGCGGCAGATGGCCTTTCATCACGAGAGTCACCGGTTCATCAGCTGGCTGGCCGTCACCGGGCACCTGCAGCCCGGTGCGGACTACCTGGTGGCCCGGCGGCCACGGCTGGGCATCGTGCTGGCCCGCACGGACCCGGAGCTGCACCTGCGGTTCATGGAGACCGCTCGGGTTCTCGGCTTTCGCGAGCCGCTGGCGATGACCTAGTTCAATCTGCTCGCCCACCTGGCGTCGCTGGCCGGCAAGCCGACTGATCAGCTCCGGCAGGCTGACTGGGACGATGGTCGGCGGCTGTTGCTGGAAGCCGCACGCCGCATCCCCAACCGTGGGGTGAAGGCGCTGTCGACGTCGTTGTTCAACCTGGAGGCCACGCTCTTCCACTGCGGGCTGACCGACGATCTGCCACGTCGGCGCTCGCCCAACCGTGGCGATGTCCGGGCGCGGCAGTGGTCGACCGTCCCGGCCACGATGGCAGCAACGATGCAACACTACCTGGGACAGATCAGCGGGACCCTGCGGCCGACCACCGTGAAGAACGCTGAGCTGACCCTGCGCGAGTTCGCGCTGCTGATCACGGCCGAGGACCCAGCGGTGAGCTGCGTGGCCGGGCTGCAGCGTCGACACGTTGAACGCTACAAGGGCTGGCTGCTGGAGCGACCGGTCGCGCGCGGCGGACCCTTGCACCGGCACACGGTCCGCGATCGGCTGGGCACACTGCGGACCTTCCTGCGGCGCCTGGATGAGTGGGATGCCGACGATCGCCCCGCTCGACAGCTGGTGTTCGACAGCGACATGCCGATCGCTGATGAGCCACTTCCGCGGTTCCTCGACGACGCCGCGGCCGCCAAGCTGCTGGCCGCCGCCCGGCAAGATCCCGACCCGTTCGCGCGGCTGGCCATTGAGATCCTGGCCCGCACCGGGATGCGGCGCAGCGAGATGCTCGGCCTCACCATCGACGCCGTGGTGCAGATCGGCTCGGCTTACTGGCTGCGGGTTCCGGTGGGCAAGATGCACACCGACCGCTACGTCCCCCTGCATCCTCAGCTCAAGGCGCTGCTGGACGACTGGCTGCAGCACCGGCCCGAAGGGTTGCGCTCGAACCTGCTGTTCACCGACCACGGCCGCCCGGTCAACGCCTCCCGCATCGAAGCCGCCGTCCGCAACGCCGCCGACCGCGCCGGCCTGGGCCGGGTCACCCCGCACCAGCTCAGGCACACGCTCGCCACCCAGGCGATCAACCGGGGCATGTCACTGGAGGCCATCGCCGCGCTACTCGGACACCGATCCCTGTCCATGACCTACGTCTATGCCCGCATCGCCGACCGGACCGTCGCCGATGAATATTTCGCGGTCACCGAGAAAGTCGAAGCTCTCTACGACGCCCCGCGTCAGCTCCCGGCCGACGCCGAGGGCAGCGAGATGGCCAAGCTCCGCCGGGAAATGCACCGCCGGATGCTCGGCAACGGCTACTGCGCCCGTCCGGTGGAAATGGACTGCCACTTCGAGTCAATCTGCGAGTCCTGCACCTTCTTCGTGACCACCATCGAGTTCCGGCCCACCCTGGAACGTCAACGCGCCGACGCCGCAACCAAGGGCCAGATCGCCCGCCAGCAGATCTTCGATGGCCTCTTGAGCAGGCTGGACGGGCAGGCGTCCTGACATTGGGATGCGGGACATGTGATGCAGTGATCGAGACATGTTTTTCTCTTGCTCGACGATAGGTGGCGACGTGGACAGCGTCTTTCTCCTGCTTCCTCCTCCCACATCATTGACCGATGTGCTCGTTGCCTGCCGTCCGGTCGCAAAGAGCATCACCGACACTGGTTTTCCGGCCCGCTACTGCGTCGAGGTCGGGGACTGGCATGTTTTCATCCGCGCCGCACCCGATGTCTTGCCGGAGTTCGAGGCCGAACAGCTCCACCACATCACCGCGGCGCTCGGGTCCGATCCGTTCCTTGTCGAGATCGAATACTCCAGAACGCGCGACCTGTTCGAGGTCTTGGAAGCCGTCCTTCCTCGGCTCCAATGTCTGGTCGAGAACGATCATGATCTACTAGTCAGTGGGGAGGAGTTCCTGCTCAGGATACGGACGGGAACTGCCTTCGAAGTTACGGATCCAGGGTCAGCCCGATGGCGTCCATGAGTGCATGGCTGCTGGCCCCTTTCAGCAGGCGAGGCCTTGACATTGAGACCCGCATATTAGAGGGGTGCCGACTGGGAAGATCCGCTATGACAACCTAAAGTCCGCGGTCGCGCAGGTGATCGGGTTCAGCCGTTCCCGGGTGGAGACCGACCGGTGGACCGCGTTTCGCTCACACTGGGGCCTTGACGCCTGCTACTGCCGGCCCGGCATCGAGGGCGCCCCTGAGAAAGGCGGGGTGGAAGGGCAGATCGGCTGGTTCCGCCGCAATCACCTGGTCCCCGTCCCGGACGTGCTGTCCCTCCAGGCTCTCAACGCGATGATCGATGAGTGGGATGCCGCCGATGAGGCCCGGCGGATCGGCGGCTGGGCGCGGACCGTCGGAGAGTTCCTTGAGATTGAGAGGCCGCTGTTGCGGCCGCTGCCGACCGAGCCCTTTGAGACCGGCCGCTGGCTCACGCCTCGGGTGGACAGGTTCGCCCAGGTCACGGTCCGGACCAACAAGTACTCGGTGCCGGTCCGGCTGATCGGACGCCGGGTACGGGTACTGCTGCACGCCTCGGACCTGGTTATTTACGACGGGCGCGCGGAGGCTGCCCGCCATGAGCGGCTGCCCGGCAAGTCCGGGGCCCGCCTCGACCTGGACCACTACCTGGAGGCGCTGGTCCGCAAGCCCGGGGCGCTGCCCGGGTCGACCGCTCTGGAACAGGCCCGCGCAGCCGGGAAGTTCACGCCAGTCCATGACGCCTGGTGGGCCGCCGCCCGCAAGGCCCACGGTGACGCCGCTGGCACCAGGGCGCTGGTGGAGGTGCTGCTGCTGCACCGCCACATGGACAGCGAGCATGTCGTCGCGGGGCTGGCAGCCGTGCTGCAGGCCGGTGCGCTGACCGCCGACGCCGTCGCGCTGGAGGCCCGCAAGGCCGCCGACGAGGCCGACGGCCAACCAGCCGCAGACGACACGCCGTCCGTCCCGTCCGCGGTCGCGTCCCTGACCGCCCGCCGCCTGGAGAAGCTGCCGCCCGACACCCGCCCGCTGCCATCGGTCGCCGCCTACGACCAGTTGCTCCGCCGCAACCGCACCCCACGGGAAGGAACCGCCAGCCCATGACCGCCGAGCCCCGCCGCGGACTGACCGAGCAGGCCGCCGACGCCGCCGTCGACCAGGCCTGCCGGATGCTGCGCCTGCCCACCATCCGCGCCCAGTTCCCCGAGCTGGCCGAGGCCGCCGCCCGCGAGCAGATGTCCTACCGTGGCTTCCTCGCCGAACTGCTCATGGCCGAGTGCGACGACCGCGCTCGCCGCCGCTCCGAGCGGCGCATCAAGGCCGCCGGGTTCCCCCGGGAGAAATCGCTGCGCTCCTTCGACTTCGACGCCAACCCGAGCATCGACCCCGCCGTCATCAACACCCTCGCCACCTGCGACTGGGTCAAAAAGGGCCTGCCGCTCTGCCTGATCGGCGACTCCGGCACCGGCAAGTCCCACCTGCTCATCGCGCTCGGCACCGAGGCCGCGATGGCCGGCTACCACGTCCGCTACACCCTGGCGACCAAGCTCGTCAACGAGCTCGTCGAGGCCGCCGACGACAAGCAGCTGACCAAGACAATCGCCCGCTACGGCCGCGTCGACCTGCTCTGCGTCGACGAGCTCGGCTACATGGAACTCGACCGCCGCGGCGCCGAGCTGCTGTTCCAGGTCCTCACCGAAAGGGAAGAAAAGGCCAGCGTCGCGATCGCCTCCAACGAGTCCTTCGGCGGCTGGACCAAGACCTTCACCGACCCCCGCCTCTGCGCCGCCATCGTCGACCGCCTCACCTTCGGCGGCAACATCATCGAAACCGGAACCGACTCCTACCGCCTCGCCCAGACCCGCGCAACCCAGCACCCCTGACCAGCGGCCATGCCCGCCATCAGCCTCGACACCGCCGACCGGCTCGCCACAGACCCCGCCAGGCTGTCGCCATCGCTCCTGGCCTACGTCGGCCACCCCGCCTACGGGGCCACCCGTAGCTTCCAGCGAAAAAACAACGCTAAGGCCCATCGACCGGTGTGCGCGTCGCGTAACAGCACCGCGACGTCGCCACCGGCGCCAAGCCCTGCGAGTGGCGCGCCCCGGATCCCGAACTGGAGAAGAGGTACCACCCGTCATGAACGGGGACGTGCATCTGCTGGATCCGCTGGCCCCGACTTTACGTCGTGATCGAAGGCGTCCGGTACGAGGTCGAACCGGCCGTAGCCGACAGTCCGGTCAGCTCGCTGTCCCGCGCCTGGTGCGCTGGCTGTGGGGGCCGAATGCATGTACCCCTTCCGGCGCGTCACGGTGCAGAACCGTGCTGTAGGACGTGCGGGGTTCGCTGGCTGTGTGAGATATCCCTCTCCCGTCGTCGTGGCGCTGGTGGTCTGGGGAGGTGACCATGTAGTGATGACCTCCTCGCCCCGCCCGCCGCACGTCGGTGGCCGACTGGATCCGATAGGCGGGACTACCGCGCTCGGTGGAGAGCCCGCTCCCGCCCGCGGGTACCTGCTGGACAACGCGCGCGCCGAGGCGGGCGAGCGATTCGTTTGGCTGGCCGAGCTGTTCGACGGTGTGACGCGGGGGCACTTCGATCGACTGGGGGTCAGGGTTGGCTCGCGCTGCTGGGAGGTGGGGGCCGGTGGCCGCAGTATCCCGGAGGCGCTCGCGGCGGCCGTCGGTCCGACCGGGCACGTGCTGGCCACGGACATCGACCCGTCGTGGCTGAAGGCAGGAGGCGGGTACGAGGTGCGCCGGCACGACGTCGCCGCTGATCCGCCCCCGGAGCCGGGGACGTTCGATCTGGTGCACGCCCGGCTCGTGCTGGTCCATGTACCTGACCGGGCTCGGGCGTTGGCCACGATGGCGGCGGCGCTGCGGCCCGGCGGCTGGCTGCTGGTCGAGGACGCCGATACCGCTCTGCAGCCACTGGCATGCCTGGACGACAGCGGCCCGGCGCAGCGGCGGGCCAACCGGCTGCGCGACGCGGTCCGGGAGCTGCTGACGCGCCGCGGCGCGGACCTGCGCTATGGCCGGACACTGCCGCGGGCATTGCGTGAGGCCGGCTTGGTAGATGTCGCCGCGGCGGGCTCTTTCCCGGTCGGCGGGCTGGCCTGCGACCGGCTGGAGGCGGCGACCATCCGGCACGTGCGCGGCGAGCTGCTCGCGGCCGGCTTGGCCGACGACGCCGAGATCGACGCGCACTTGGCCGCCATCCACGCGGGCGAACTCGACCTGACACTCGCGCCGCTGATCTCGGCCTGGGGACGCCGTCCAGCCGAGCACCCGCCGGCACTCGGTTAGGTGCGGATCCAGGCGTTGTCCGACCTGCCCACAGCGCTGTTCGTCGAGGAGATTTTCGGGCCGCAGGAGTAGCCCCTTACGGGGGCGGTCGTCATGCCGAGCATCGTCTCGGAAACGTCCCGCAACCCCGGTGCCGACACACCGGTCGGGTACGCCCGGGTATCCACCCGCGGCCAAGACCACCAGTCCCAGCTCGACGCCCTCGCCGGAGCGCACTGCCGCGAGGTGGTGGTGGAGACGGCGAGCACCCGCGGCGAGCAGCCGAAGCTGCGCGCCGCCCTGGACCGGCTGCAGCCCGGCGACACGTTGGTGATCTACAAACCGGATCGGGTGGCTCGATCGATGAAGGAGCTGCTGGTCTTCGTCGAGGACGAGCTGCACGCCCGCGGCATCGTGCTGGAGATCCTAACCGGGGTGTGCGCCAGCGTGCACCGCCCCGACGGCGCTGGGCTGGCCGACCGGCTGCTGTTCGCCCGCCAGCCAAAGTGCGGTCACTTCTCGCGAACATCGATCATGCTTACGGCGACCAAGCGCGGTCAAAACTCACGAGCAGGTGCGGTCAGTTCCCACGAACAAAATCATCCCGCCCGCTCTCCGGCGATGATCACTTGTTGTGGTGCCAGCGGCCGCTCCGGCGTGAGGCCTGCCGGCCCGTCTCCGAGCAGCGCGCGCACCACCATCCCGTGGAAGGCACCCGATGGCGGGGACTGCGGGCTGTAGACGTCCGGATGTGCGTCGATCCACAGCACCGTCAAAGCGTCCCCGTAGCGAGCGTGGGCAGCGGCGATAGGCGGGATGTCGACTGCGCAGTCGCCGCCGATGGTGATCACCCGGTCGTCGATACCGGCCAGTGCCTTCTGCGTCCGCCGCTGGTTCTCCACGAGCGCGTCGAACGCGCGGATCCCGGCGATTTTTTCCCCACCGGTATCAAGCACCGGCACGGTCACCACGGCGTCGGCCGGAACGAGTTCGGCGGCGCGGCGAGCACCGGTCATCAGCCGCGGCGCCTTGCTCGACGCCGAACCTTGCCACTGTGGTACGCACAGCACGGTCGTCATGCGGCGACAGTATGAGACGCCAGGATTAAAGGTCCAGGTCGTTCTCATGCTTTCATCGCGGGATGGACCGCTGGCGCGAACCCACCATGGCACCCATGGGACCGTCGACCACGCTGGTCTCGCCTGCGACGACCTGGCAGGACCGATCCGCCGGCAACTGGAAGCGCCCTGTGCTCCCGGCTCGGTGGTGGTGGCTCAATCGCCGGGCGGATCAGGAAACGCGCCCTGGGCGGAGGCTTCGGCGGCATGGTCTTTGGGGAGGCCGGTGTCGGCGGTTACTTGGTGATGGCGTCGAGCAGGTAGCGGCGTTGCTGCTCGGTCAGGTCACCGATACGGCGATTGGCGTCGATTCCACCTACCGTCAGGAGCTTGGCGATCTCGACAGGGCTGTGGCCGGGCAGGATGGACAGGAGCCATCCGACCCAGGCGTTTTTGACGGCGTCGTCGGTGCGGGCCAACACCTCGGTCAGGGTCATCCGCCCGGTGATCACCGCTTCGCGCAACTGAGCCTGGGTCAACGGAGTCGGCGCCTGCGGGGTCGGCGGCCGGGCAGAAGGCGTGGGGGCGGGTGAGGCGGGTGCCGTATGGCCGGCGACGTGGGGTCGGTGCCCGGTTTGCGGGTGGTCTTCACCCAGTACGCCGTGCGTGGCGATCAGGAGGGCGCCCCCGGTGACGGCGACGCCTGCGGCGACGGTCAGGTGGCGTTTGGACAGTCGACCGCCCTCTTGGCCGGCGGCGGCAAGTCTGAGGCCGACGATTGCGGTGCGCAGCAGCACACCGGTGACCATGCCGAGTAGAAGCGGCACGATCTGGCCGGGCAGCGGGGCGATGGTGGCGATCAGAATGCCGGCGGCCGGGCTGAGGCAGGAGACCACCAGCCACGGAGCCAGGCGCTGCCTGGCCATGTCCAGCAGGGCGGCCAGGGCCAGTCCTTCGCCGGCCGAGTGGACCATGAGGGCGATGACGACCACGGCGGAGGCGGTCAGTGCCAGCGTCGCGCCTTCGATCGCCCGGTGCAGGGTGAGGGCGGCCGCGGTGCCCATGCCGCCGAACAAGGCGGCGTCGACGGCTTCCTTGACGCGGCGGTGCAGGCCGGGCGCGTGCCTGCCACCGACCGGCCTGGATCCCCCGTGCCCGTGCCCGCAGCCTTTGCGGGTGAAGTGGGTGATCACCAGGAAGCCGAACACGATGGACAGCCCGACGGCCCACAGGGGTACTCCCGTCTCAGCCGCATCTCGCCAGGCGTCGGGCAGCAGGTCGACCAGGGCGGTGATCAGCATCATCGCTGAGGCGATCGCCAGCCACACCGTCACCTTCGCGGAGTTACGCCGGGCCAGCCACGCCCCGGCGAGCGTGGACAGCGACATCAGCAGCACCGCAACCCACGCGCCGGCACCGGGAGATGCTCCCTGCAGCGCCGGTCCCAGCGCCGGCGTCCCTTCGGCCATCAACATGTCTCACCACCTCTTATCGGGATTGGATCGCAGAAGAGTTTTTTCGAACCGGCCGGCGGGTCGTTCAGCGCTCTTCGGCGGCGGGGCCACCTGCAGGCGTGCCCGCCGGCGTGTCGCCGGCCGGGCGCGATGCCGATTGCCTTGACGCCGGCTGCCGGCCGGTGGCTGTCGGTGACGGCGGCGGTGTCAGCCCCAGCTCGCCAAAATCGGCGAGTTCACCGAGCAGGCTCTGTAATTGGTCGACCTGCGCTTGCAGGCTGCGCTTGAGGCGGTCGCCGTAGTCGGCGGCGAAAGCGTTGAACTCCTCGGTCCGGCGTTCCAGCTCCTGTCCGCAGGAGGCATGCACCTCTTGCCGCAGGACGGCGGCACGGTCGCGGGCTTGCGCCAGGATCACCTCGACCTGCTGTTCGGCGGCAGCCAGCATCCGGTCGGCACTGTCCTGGGCCATCGCCATGATCCGCGTCACGCGCTCCTCCGCCGGTCCATCATGCCTGGCGGCGCGCTCAGCGGCGGCCGCTCGGGCGTATAGCTCCGCGTTTTCTTGCACGAGCGTGGTGAAGGTGGTTTCGATGTGGCCGAGGAAGGTGTCCACCTCGGCCAGGTCGTAGCCTTCGCGCAGCCGGACCACGGTGAACACCTGGTTGCGCACGGCGGCGGGGCTCAGTCGGCTCACGCTGGCGGGAAGGCCGGTGCCGAGCGGGGAGGTAGGGGTGTGGTCGATCTCGTCGATGGGGGCGGGTGCGTGCCCGGGCTCGTCGTGCATGGCCTTTCACGTAACCTTTCACCATGGTTTTCGAAGCGTGACCGGGACTGACGAGATCGGGAACTGGTGTCGTCTGACCGTTGCGGTCCCGGGCTGTGGGAGATGCCTGGCCATGCGGCACACGCCAAGGTCAGCTCATCGCGCCTGGCCTGGCCGCGTGGTGTTGAGTGAGGGTGGGTGTCTCACGACCGGCATGTTCCTCGGGCCCAGGCCAGGTAGTCGGTGCTCTGGTCGGTGAGGATGCGGGTGACGCCGTAGCCGGCCAGGCGTCGCCAGGCGTCACGGTTGTTGGGGGTCCAGGCGTAGACGGCCGCGCCCGCATTGCGGTAGGCGCGGACCCGGGCACGGGTCAGCCGGTCGTAGCGCACCGCGACGAAGGCGTACGTGCGGGCCAGCGCGACCGATGGTGCGGACCTGGTCACCAGGCCCTTGCGGGCCGGGATGGAATCCACCGCCCGTAGCGCCATGGGAGAAAACGAGGTCAGGTTCGCCCACCGAAAGGCGTCCTGGCGTCGGTAGGCGTCGTGCAGGGCACGCAGGTCCGCGGCGTCGGGAATCTGCTTGAGCTCGACCAGCGCCTCGCTGACTCGGCCGCGCAGCAGCGCCAATGCCTGGCCTAGCGTCGGCGGGTGCTGCCCGTCGCCGGTACGCAGCGCGCGGAACCGGGTCAGCGTCATGGCCGCGACGCGGCCGCTGCCGGTGGTGGTTCGATCCACTGTGGCGTCGTGCATCAGCACTGGATGGTGGTCCTTGGTGAAACGGACGTCGAATTCAACACCGGCCGAGCCCGCATCCAGCGTGCGACCGAACGCGGTGAGGGTGTTCTCCAACCCGGCACTCCGATCCCCTCGGTGGGAGACCACGCTCGGTACCGAACACCTCGTTGCCGCCGCGGCGCTGGACGTGCGGGTGATCTCGGCAAGGGTGAGGACCGTCAGCAACAAGATCATCAACGCCTCTCCCCGCAGGATCCGGGGCGCACCGTGCGTCTGAGGTTTCCCGTCCCCGGCCGACGAACGTCGCCGGGGACGGGGGGTGTGAGCCATGAGCGGCTACCTGCGGCCGCTACTTGGTGACCTTGCGCAGGTAGCCGGCCGAGGCCCAGCCGCGCCTGCCGTTGGCGGCCATGACCTTGACCCAGCCCCTGGTCGGCTTGCAGGCGCCGGCGAACCGGCCGTCGGCCACCCGCAGCCTGGCGACCGGGCGAAAGCGCAGCCCGGCGCCGGAGCGGACGTTGAGGAAGCTGACGCGCCGCACGTGGGTGACCTGATAGGTGCAAGCCAGCGTCGGCCGGCCGGTCACGCCGACCGGACCGGCGTTGCGCACCTTGCGCAGGTGACTCGCCGAGGCCCAGCCGATCACGCCGCTGGCGCTCTTGATCCGCACCCAGCCGTTGACGCTCGTGCAGGCGCCGGCGAGCCGGCCATCGGCCACCCGTAGCTTGCCGACCGGGCGGAAGGTCTTGTCCGTGCCGGAGCGGAGGTTGACGTACTGGTCGCGGTCGACGCGGTTAACCCGGTAGGTGCAGGCCAGCGCCGGCTGGCCGGTCACGGCGAGAGGGGAGGCGAGCTTGCGGAGGTTGCCGGACGGAACCCAGCCGGTCACGCCGGTGGCGGTTTTGACCCGCACCCAGCCGTTGACGCTCGTGCAGGTACCGGCGACCGGCGCCTCGCCCGTCCGTAGCGTGCCGACCGGGCCGAAGGCCTTGCCGGCACCGGAGCGGATGTTCAGCACGGCGCCGGAGCGCACGTCGGTGACCTGGTAGGTGCAGGCCAGGGCAGGACTGCCGGCCGTGCCGGCGAGGCGGGCGGCCGCGTGGGCGGGCAGGGCGGCCAGGATGAGTCCGCTCAGTGTGGCGCACGCGGTCAGGGTGGTGGTTCGCTTCGCGATCATTGCGATGTCTCCCTTTGATCGGCATCTGTTCACCGGCGCGGGGTCGGCAGCCTGGTCAAGCTAGGGGTACTTGACCTGCGATGCTCACGAAGGGTAATTTCCTCATTACCAAATGCTTAAACATATGACCAACTGAACAGGTATTCATTGCGATGAACAGCCCGCACCCCGACGAGGAAAAGAGGTAGACGCTGTGCCCCCCGAACCACGCTCTGTGCACCTGTGCACCTGAACAGCCATTCGCATGCGAGGGTGACTGCGCATCCCGACGCCCACTCCTCCTCGCTCGCGGACGCCGGGCGGGTGCAGAGGCGTCCGACGGGCGCTGCCGACCGGACACACGGTGCAGGAGCTTGCGCAGGTCTTCGGACTGTCGGCCGATCCCGGGAGGCTGAGGCTGACGGCCGCGCTGCTGCAGGCGGGAGAGAGGTGTGTGCGACCTGGCTGCGACCTCATGTGCGCTGCGGCTGCTGCGCGCGCACCGCGTGGTGCAGGTCCGCCGAGCCGGGCGGCCGGCGCACTACCGGCTCGCCGACTCCCACATGCGGACGCTGTTCGCCCTGGCGATCACCCATATCGGGCACGACACAGAAACCCACCACCAAGGGGAGCGAAGCGATGGCTGAGCGTGGACATGGAGGCGGGCATGGCTCCGGACACGGGCATGGGCATGCGGTGAGCGCTGAGGCCGATCGCCGCTACCTGACCGGGGCACTGGCGCTGATCGTCGGATTCATGGCGGTCGAGGTCGTCGTCGGCTTCATCGCCCGGTCTCTGGCCCTGATCTCCGATGCCGGTCATATGCTCACCGACGCCGTCGCCATCGTCTTCGCGCTGATCGCCATGCGGATCGCCGCCCGGCCACCGCAGGGCGGCTTCACCTACGGGCTCAAGCGCGCCGAGATCATCTCCGCGCAGATCAACGGCATCACCCTGCTACTGCTGGCCGCCTACTTCACCTACGAAGGCGTCCGCCGCCTGATCGTGCCTCCCGAGGTTGAAGGCCGGTACGTGGTGGTGACCGGCCTGGCCGGAATCGTCGTCAACCTGGCCGCCACCTGGCTGCTGTCTCGGGCCAACCGCTCCAGTCTCAACGTCGAAGGCGCCTACCAGCACATCCTCAATGACCTGTTCGCCTTCATCGCCACCACGATCGCCGGAGCCGTCATCTGGCTCACCGGCTGGGCCCGTGCCGACGCGATCGCCGCCCTCGTCGTCGCCGTATTGATGCTCACGGCGGGCTGGGGACTGGTCCGCGACGCGAGCCGGGTCTTCATGGAAGCCGCTCCCGCGAACATGAATCCCGCCGAGATCGGCGCCAGAACCGCCGCTTTGGAACACGTCGTCGAAGTGCATGACCTGCACATCTGGGAGGTCACCTCCGGCTACGCCGCGCTGTCGGCGCACATCCTGGTCGCCTCCGGCGCCGACTGTCACACCGTACGCCTGGCCGCCGAGCGGATATTCCACGACACCTACGGCATCGAGCACACCACCTTGCAGGTCGACCACGCCCCACCGCAACTGCTGACCATCGGCGGCACCGACACCCACTGCGCCGCACCCCACGGCCCCACCCACCGTAGCCCCCCTCACGAAAACAGCACCATCCCCGCCACACCCCCGGCCGGCCACACCGATCCCGGCGATCAAAGCGATGCGGCCCACCTGTCACAGAGCCCGGAGTAGATCACGGCGTCCACCTTCGCGGCGATCATCGAAGGCGAGTTTTCGCGCTCTCCCGACGAGCCACAGGACCCCGGCGGATTCATCGGCCCGCGCGCTGCGTCAAGGGCAGGTAGGATCTGCCCGGCGAACGCTCCCCGGGTGAGGATCTCCGGTCGCGTCCAATGCCCGATCTTCACCACGCCACGCCCGAAAAGCTGGGATAACCACCCCGCAAAGCGCATTAGCCACACACTGGAATTTCACTGTTAGAGCAGGTCAGAGCCACTATTCGGTGAGCTTTGGCTGATCGATGTGGGGTGGTTCGATGAGTTTGTCGAGGCGTGAGATGGTCGCTGGACTGGGGGCGGTGGCCGTCTCCGCTGTTTCACCACCGGTGATTCCGCCATCACCGGCGCCGCGGTTGCCGGAGGCCGAGCCGCTGATCGTTCCGGCCGATCGTAGGCCTGACCAACTCGCCAGGGATGAGAGCTTCTGGGGCACTGTGGCACGGCAGTACCGGGTCAGCCCGGACTTCATCAACCTGGAGAACGGCTACTACGGGATCATGCCTGAGCCGGTGCGTCAGGCATATCACCGCAACGTGGACCAGCTGAACGAGCTGAACTCCCACCTGCTGCGCACCTCCTACACCGATCGGGCCACCCAGGTCAGGAAACGCATCGCGACCGTCCTGGGTGCCTCCCATGAGGAGATCGCCCTGACCCGTGGTGGCACCGAAGCCCTGCAGAACCTGATCGGCGGCTACAACCGGCTGCGGCCGGGCGACGCGGTGATGTACGCCGACCTCGACTACCACAGCGCGCGGTACGCCATGAACTGGCTGCGCGGTCGGCGCGGGGTGAGCGTCGAGCGGATGGCCATCCCCGAGCCGGCGACCCACCAGGCCGCACTGGACACCTACGCCCAGGCGCTACGCGACCATCCACGGGTCAAGTTGCTGCTGCTGAGTCATATGAACAACCGCACCGGACTCGTCCTGCCGGTGGCAGAGATCGTCTCGATGGCCCGTGACAAAGGCGTCGACGTGATCGTCGACGCAGCCCACTCCTGGGGGCAGCTCGACTTCACCATCGGTGACCTCAAAGCGGATTTCGCGGTGTTCTCCTTGCACAAGTGGATGGGGGCGCCGCTGGGGTCGGGGTTCCTCTACATTCGCAAGAACCGCCTGGCCGACATCGACCCTGCTTTCGCCGACGAGACCTACTCCGGCCGCGACATCCGCTCGCGGGTCCACTCCGGCACCATGGACGTCGCCCCGATCCTCACCGTGGGCACCGCCCTGGACTTCCACGACACCCTGGGTGCCGCGGTCAAGCAGGCGCGGCTGCGCTTTCTGCGCGACCGCTGGGTGCACCAGGTGATCGACATTCCCAACCTGGAGATCCTCACTCCCGAGGAGCCCGCCATGTACGGGACCATGACCGCGTTCCGGATCACCGGACGTACCTCCGAAGCCGACAACGTCGCGATCACCAAGGATCTGATGGACAGGCATCGGATCTTCACGGTGCGCCGCGGCGGGCCGGTGCGAGGCGACTGCGTCCGGGTGACGCCGGCGCTGTTCACCTCCCGCGACCAGGTCGACCTGCTCGCCGTGGCGGTGCGCGAACTGGCCTCGCGGATGCGCCGCTGAAAACATGCCGGTCGGCGTAGTGCTCGGCGGTCCGCAGTGGGTCCAGCGGCACCTTGTCGTGATCACGGATGCCTCGCGTAGCGGGCCCGCCCTCGGGCGGGCCCGCTACGCGCTCGAACACGCCTGCTTGGCGTCCTTCGGCGCGCTCAGCACCTCACACGGGGTCCGGCTGAGCCGTGACCGGGAACCCCGCGCCTGTTTTATGCCGTCGCCGGGGTGGTCTGTGGTGATGCCGTCAGGTGTCCTGATCGATCCAGGGTGGCCACGGCGGCGGCGCTGCCGAGGCCGATCAGTGTCAGGGCCAGCCAGGGCAGGCTCGGCAGGCCCAGCCGGGTGCCCAGATCCAGCGCCCATCCGGTGAGCAGGTTGCCCGCGGCGATGCCGAGGCCGGCCAGGGTGCTGTAGAGCCCGTAGTAGGTACCCACCATGT